>NZ_CP107929.1:6965000-7231838 GCF_036017915.1 Micromonospora sp. NBC_00421 | reverse complement strand
TCTGGTTATCGCAGCTGCAATTCCCGTCCGGGGCAACTTCTCTAACTTACTTTGACTTACTTCCGCTGTCAAATTCGCTTTCGCGATCTCTCCAGCTCGGCTAAGTCATTTCCACGTCTACGCACACCGTGAATGGTGGTCGCTACTGTCGTGGGATTCGGCAGACCGGTCAGCTCCGCTTTCGCGGCGCTCGCCCGGCTCCCTGCCGGCTTATGCACTCTACCCGGCCGACTTCGCGTTCGCAACCCCAACTTCTGGGGAGTTTCGCACCGCCCGATCCCCAGCACCGCTCGGCGTCTCCGCCACGGTCCTGGTGCCCGCTCTCGGCCGGTTCGTCCGGCCTGCCGCGTGCAGAGAGAAAGTTACGCGTGCGCCCCACGGAAGGCAAATCAACAGATGTCGCTGTATGCGCTGGTGTCTGGAGCGGACCGACCCGGTCGGGGCCATCGCGGGGATACCGGCGACCGGTACTTCCTCCACTGCCGTCCAGCCGGGCAGCCGTCCCGGGGCACTGCGGCCTGCGCGCCTCACTGCGCCCAGCGCGCCTCACTGCGGCCCTCGCGTCCTCACCAGGGTCTACGCGTCGCTCAACGGCGGCCTGCACGTCCTGACCGCGTTGCGCTTCCTCACCACACGGTGTGCGTCCTCCCTGCGGCCTGCCCATCGGAAACGACGACGTGGTGGCCGATCCGTGCCAGAGTGGCTGCCATGGATGAGGCGCCCCGGTCCCCCACGGTCACCCTCGCCGACGACGCGCTGCTGGGACTCCTGCTGCCCTTCTGGCAACTGGTGATCGCAGCGGTAGTGCTCGTCGTGGTCGTGCTGTCGGTAGGTCGGCTGGCCCGGCGCGGACCATCCAGGATGGGAACCGCCCTGCTGGTGACCGCAGCGGTGATCATCGGCCTGGCCGTCGTGGGGATACTGCTGAGCTGACCGCGGCACCCGAAGTACCGCCGGCCCGACCCATCCGCCCCGACCGGTTTCACCGGCCCCGACCCCGATCGACCCGGAGCCGACCGGCTGCCACCCGCCCGGAGCCGGACGGGTTTCCCCGCGGACGGTTTCCCCGCGGACGGGGCCGGCGCAACCGGTCAGAGACGGCGGTTCGCCAAGCTGGGCAGCTCGGCACGGATCGTCCGTAACCGGCCCAGGTCCAGGTCGACCACGGTCAACCCCGGCCCGTCGGGTACCTGACCGAGCACCGTGCCCCACGGGTCGATCACCATGCTGCGCCCGAAGCACGTCCGGCCCGGATCATGGTCGCCGGTCTGACCGGCGGCGGCCACGAAACACTGGTTCTCGATCGCGCGGGCCCGCAGCAGGACCTCCCAGTGGTCCCGCCCGGTGTGCATCATGAACGCCGCCGGCACGACCAGCAGGTGCGCGCCCCCGTCGGTGGCGAGCCGGCGGTACAGCTCCGGAAAGCGCAGGTCGTAACAGATGGAGAGACCGACCCGCAGGCCTTCCACGTCGACCACCACCGGTTCCCGGCCCGGCGACACCGTGGCGGACTCCAGGTAGGACACCCGGCCCGGGATCTCCACGTCGTACAGGTGGATCTTCCGGTAGCTGGCGGCGAGCCTGCCGGCACGGTCGAAGACCATCGACGTGTTCCAGGTGTGCGTCGGGTCCGGCCCGACCTCGTGGAAGGAGCCGGCCACCACCCAGATCCCCAGCCGGCGGGCCGCCTCGGCGAAGAACGTCCCCACCGTGCCGTCGACGCCCTCGGCTGGCGGCATTCCGTCGGCCCGACCGAGATAGTCGACGTACTCGGGCAGGATCGCCAGGTCGGCACCGGCCGCCGCGGCCCTGGCCAGCAGGGCCTCGGCGGCGGCCAGGTTGGCCGACCTGTCGTCGCGGGCGTTGAGCTGGCAGACGGCGACGCGCATGATGATCAGGGTACGGGTGGACGTCGGCCCGGGACAGCACCCGACGCATCGGTTCCCGCGACGGTGAGCGGCAGCAGTCCGGCCCGGTCGACCCGGCGAGATGACGGTGCCCCCACACCACGCCGCGTGGCCGTGGGTGACCCCCAGGTGCCGACTCGGCAGCCTCCGTCCGGCAGCGGCCAACTGTGCCCGCTCGCGGTGCCGTTCCGGGGCCGGGCGCGGTCGCGTCAGGTGGCAGTGTGCAGTGGCGAACCGAGTGGCCCTGTGCAGTGGCGACACCGAGTGACCGTGTGCAGTGGCGACACCGAGCAATCGAGGTCGCGGCTTCCGGTGCGGCGGGTACGCGCAGAAGCACGGCCCCGTGCGGCGGCCGTGCTTCTGGGGTGTTCGGGGGAAACCGGTCAGGCCGACTTCTCCTCGCGGTCGCGGCGGGCCCGGCGGCCGGTGAACTCACGCGGCACGATGGTCGGGTTGACGTTCTCCAGGACCGCTTCGCGGGTGATCAGCACCCGGGCGGCGTCCGGGTTGCTCGGCACCTCGTACATCACGGAGAGGAGGACCTCTTCCATGATCGCGCGCAGGCCACGGGCACCGGTGCCCCGGAGCATTGCCTGGTCGGCGATCGCCTCCAGGGCCGGCGGCTCGAACTCCAGCTCGACACCGTCCAGCTCGAAGAGGCGCTGGTATTGCCGGACCAGGGCGTTGCGCGGCTCGGTGAGGATGCGCACCAGGGCGGAGCGATCCAGGCTGCGCACGTTGGTGATCACCGGCAGCCGGCCGATGAACTCGGGGATCAGCCCGAACTTGAGCATGTCCTCTGGCATCACCTGGCTGAAGATGTCGTCGGTGGAGCGCTCGGAGACCGACCGGAGCCGGGCACCGAAGCCGGTGCCCCCGGAGCCGGTGCGGGACTCGATGATCTGGTCGAGGCCGGCGAAGGCGCCACCGCAGATGAACAGCACATTGGTGGTGTCGATCTGGATGAACTCCTGGTGCGGGTGCTTGCGGCCGCCCTGCGGCGGCACGTTCGACACCGTGCCCTCCAGCATCTTGAGCAGGGCCTGCTGCACACCCTCACCGGAGACGTCCCGGGTGATCGACGGATTCTCCGACTTGCGGGCGATCTTGTCGACCTCGTCGATGTAGATGATGCCGGTCTCGGCGCGCTTGATGTCGTAGTCGGCGGCCTGGATCAGCTTGAGGAGGATGTTCTCCACGTCCTCGCCGACGTAACCCGCCTCGGTCAGGGCGGTGGCGTCCGCGATCGCGAAGGGCACGTTCAGCATCCGGGCCAGGGTCTGCGCGAGGTGCGTCTTGCCACACCCGGTCGGGCCGAGCAGCAGGATGTTGGACTTGGCCAGCTCGACCGCGTCACTGCCGGAGCCCGGTGCGTTGGCCGCCTCGGCCTGGATCCGCTTGTAGTGGTTGTAGACGGCGACCGCGAGCGCCTTCTTGGCCTGGTCCTGGCCGATGACATAGTTGTCGAGGAACTGGCAGATCTCCATCGGCTTGGGAAGCTCTTCCCACTTCACCTCGCCGGACTCGGCCAGCTCCTCCTCGATGATCTCGTTGCAGAGGTCGATGCACTCGTCGCAGATGTAGACACCTGGGCCCGCGATGAGCTTCTTGACCTGCTTCTGCGACTTGCCGCAGAACGAGCACTTCAGTAGGTCGCCGCCGTCACCGATCCGTGCCACCTACGTTCTCCCTGCACTCGTCGACCGGAGCCCGGCCCTGAACCGCGGGCGCGGGGCGCCCGTCCGTGGTGAAAAACCGTTCCGCCGGTCCGACCCGGCCACGCCGTACGGACCGACGTTACCCGCTGGCGGAGGTTTCTCCGACCCCCAAAACGGGTGTGTCAGAGGTCGGCCGGGAATGTGCCGCCGACCGACCTCCGACCCGATGGTGCTCAGCGGGCCGCGTTGGCGGCCAGCAGGCCCTTCTTGCGGCTGGTCAGGATGGTGTCGACCAGCCCGTACTCCTTGGACTCCTCGGCCGTCATGATCTTGTCACGGTCGATGTCCTTACGGACCTGTTCGATCGGCCGGTTGCAGTGCCGGGAGAGCATGTCCTCCAGCTGGGTGCGCATCCGCAGGATCTCCCGGGCCTGGATCTCGATGTCCGAGCCCTGCCCGTAACCGCCCTCGGTGGCCGGCTGGTGGATGATGATCCGCGAGTTGGGCAGCGCCATCCGCTTGCCCGGCGTACCCGCCGACAGCAGCACCGCCGCCGCGCTGGCCGCCTGACCCAGGCAGACCGTGGAGATGTCCGGCCGGACGTACTGCATGGTGTCGTAGATCGCCGTCATGGCGGTGAACGAACCACCCGGCGAGTTGATGTACATGATGATGTCGCGGTCCGGGTCGGTGCCCTCGAGAGTCAGCAGCTGCGCCATCACGTCGTTGGCCGACGCGTCGTCGACCTGGACGCCGAGGAAGATGATCCGGTCCTCGAAGAGCTTGTTGTACGGGTTGGACTCCTTGACCCCGTACGAGGTGCGCTCGACGAACGACGGCAGGACGTAACGGTTGTGCACGGCCGCGAACTGGGGCGGCAGGCTCAGATCGGTCATCGTCAGCTCCTCAGCTCAGGGTCCCGGCGCCATCCGGAACCTGCGTGGCTCCGATGATCACCTTGTCGATGAAGCCGTAGTCCATGGCCTCCTGGGCGGTGAACCAACGGTCCCGGTCCGAGTCGGCCTCGATCTGCGCCTGGCTCTGGCCGGTGTGGTGGGCGACCCGCTCCTGGAACATCCGCTTGGTGTAGAGCATCTGCTCCGCCTGGATCGCGATGTCCGACGCGGTGCCACCGAGGCCACCGGACGGCTGGTGCATCATGATCCGCGCGTGCGGCAGGGCGTACCGCTTGCCCTTGGTGCCCGCGCAGAGGAGCAGCTGGCCCATCGAGGCGGCCATGCCCATCGCCACGGTCGACACGTCGTTGTCGATGTACTGCATGGTGTCGTAGATCGCCATGCCGGAGTAGACCGAGCCACCCGGCGAGTTGATCCAGAGGAAGATGTCGCGGTCCGGGTCCTCCGCGGCGAGCAGCAGCAGCTGCGCGCAGATGCGGTTGGCGACCTGGTCGTTCACCTCGCTGCCGAGGAAGATGATGCGTTCCTTGAGCAACCGGTTGTAGACCGAGTCGTCGAGGTTGCCAATGGTGTCCCCACCTCGGGCTTCGATCGCCCGGAGCGGCTTCGCTGGGATGTGCATGTCGGTCATGGCAGCCCTTCGCTCTCCGTACCGTCGTACCCGACATTAACCGCTCGACCGGGTGATCGACTCCCGCTCGCGGCACTGTTCGCTCTCAGCGCAGCTGCTCGGGACGTACCCGGAAAGGGGTTCGGCCGCCGTCTGCCGCAACGGGCGGACGGCGGCCTACCGGGTCGGTCAGTGCTCGTGGTCGTGCGCCTGCTCGCTCTCGGCCCGCAGCGCGTCGAGGGTGACCTCGTTGCCGGCCGAGTCCTTGATCTTGATCTTCTCCATCACGGAGGCGAGCGCCTTGCCGCGCCGCACGTCACCGAAGACGGCACCGGCTGCGCCGGAGCGGACCAGCTGGTCGTAGTACTGCTGGGGGGCCATCCCGGCGCGCTGCGCCCGGTGGACGATCTCGTGCCCGAACTCGTCGTCGGAGACCTGGGTGTCCTCGGCGTCGGCCAGGCTGTCCAGCAGCAGCTGGATCTTGACACCCTCGGTCGCCGCCTCGGCCAGCTCGGCGTCGATCTGCTCCTCGGTCTTCTCCTCGGCGGCGAGGTACTCCTCCATCGAGGCGCCGATCCGCTCCAGCTGGTCGACCATCGCCTGCTTGCGGCTCTCGACCTCCTCGCGGACGATGCCCTCCGGCGCCGGTACCTCGGCGGCGGCGACCATCTGCTCCAGGGCCTTGTCCCGGGCGGCGTAGATCTGCTCGACCCGCTTGCCCCGGCTGACCTTCTCCCGCAGGTCGGCGCGGAGCTCGTCGATGGTGTCGAACTCGCTGGCCATCTGGGCGAAGTCGTCGTCCAGCTCGGGCAGCTCCTTCTCCTTGACCGTGCGGACGGTCACCGCCACCTCGGCGTCGCGGCCGGCGAAGTCGCCGCCCACCAGCTGGGTGGTGAAGGTGGTGTCGTCACCGGCGGCCAGACCGACCAGGGCCTCGTCCAGACCCGGCAGGAGCTGCTTGCTGCCGACCTCGTGCGAGATGTTGCTCGCCGAACCGCCCGGCACGTCCTCGCCGTCGACGGTCGCGTTCAGGTCGATCTGCACGTAGTCACCCTCGGCGGCGGCCCGCTCGACGGTCTTCAGCGTGGCGAACCGCTCGCGCAGGTTCTTGACCTGCTCGTCGACCTCGGTGTCGTCGATCTGGAGCTCGTCGACGGTCACCTCGACGGTGGCCGGGTCCGGCAGGGTCAGCTCCGGCCGGACGTCGACCTCGGCGGTGAAGTTGAGCGAGTCACCATCGTTGAACTCGGTGATCTCGACCTCCGGACGACCGAGCGTCTTGAGGTCGTGCTCGCGGACCGCGGCGAGGATGTTCTGCGGGATGGCCTCCTGCACCGCCTCGTTGAGCACGGTGCCCCGGCCCACCCGCTGGTCGATCACGGCAGCCGGGATCTTGCCCCGACGGAAGCCGGGGACCTGGACCTGCTGGCCGATCTCCCGGTACGCCTTCTTGAGGCTCGGCTCGAGCTCGACGAACGGCACCTCGATGGCGAGCCGCACGCGCGTCGGGCTCAGAGTCTCGACGGTGCTCTTCACAGGCGTACTCCTTGACGGATCTCAGTTTGGGTCTGGGCGGGTTGGATCTGGGCATGAATGCGCGCATCGAGTGTAGGCGAGCCGGGACGCTGCTCCGGCAGCGCCCGGCGTACCTGACGGAATCGGCGTCACCTCGGGCGTCGCCCGGATGCGCACGCAGTCGGGGTGGCGGGATTTGAACCCACGGCCCCTCGCTCCCAAAGCGAGTGCGCTACCAAGCTGCGCCACACCCCGTGGCCAAAGAAGTGTATGCCGTCCCACCCACCCCGGTCCCCCGGGGCATCCCCACCCCTGCCCCGGTGACCCCCACCCGGGTGGGGGTGGGGGTTGGGGGGGATGCTGGGGGGTGGGGGTAGGGTGGCGGGTGTCCTGGGGCGCCAGGGCGCGCGGGCGTAGCTCAATGGCAGAGCTTCAGTCTTCCAAACTGACGGTGCGGGTTCGATTCCCGTCGCCCGCTCCACACCTTCCGGCCCAGTTCAGAGGGGTGCTGCTGATCTCGGGCCGGCCGCCCCTCCCGTGCTGCGATCCTGCGGGCCGTCCGGTGGCCGTTCACTCCCGTGGCGATAGCTGGTCGGCGATCTCCAGCAACGTCGAAGCGACAGCGGCCGGATCCCACAACATGTGCAGATGGCGGCCGTCCAGGATCCGAACCGGCCATCCCCGGTTCTCGGCCTCCCGAAGCTCGTCGGCGTACGCGGTCCCGAAGGCCACGTACCCGGCCCGGTTCGTTGCCCAGCCGGCCGGGACCTCCACCTCGGCGGTGAGATAGGCCCAGGGCACCCGGCGCTGATCGGCCTCGACCCGCTGCCGGGTCTGCGGGTCCGGATACAGGGCGGCGACATCCTCCTCCGACCACCACTCGCTCCACAACGGCAGCAGGCCGTCGGCACCGACCCGATCCCGGAGCATCGCGGCCAACCCGGCCGGTGCGACCGGTAGGCGACCGCTCCGTGGCGGCAGCACGGCATCAAGGAACACGGTTGCCCGCACCGGACGCGACGCGACGAGCGCGGGCACGTACAGGCCGGCGTTGCTGTGCGGCACCAGGACCAACTCGCCCCGCCCGGGTACGGATTCCTCCAGTGCGCTCAGCACCTCTCCGGGGGTGGACAGCGGGTCCCGTGGGAGCGAAGGCGCGACGACGTCATGCCCGCCCGCCCGGAGCACGGAGGCCACCGGATCCCACACCACCGGACCGAGAAACGGGCTCGACAACAGCACATAGGTTCGGCCCATCGCTCACGTCTACCAGAACCCACACCCGTTGCCCAGCCACCGGTGTGTGGGACCGGTCCGACGGTAGTGCCCGATCAGAATCGTCTCGGCCGGATGCCGTGCCCCGCCCGGTACCTGCCTTCGGCCAGCAAGCGGTCCACCGCAGTGAGGACTTGCTGCCAGGCGTGGGCGGCCTCTGGGTCGTGGCGCTTGGCCAGTAGTCGCTCGAAGGCGGCCAGACTGCGCTGCACGGACTCCGGATGCGGATCAAAGATCGAGGGTCGGCTCCAGCGGAGATAACCCGGCTTCACGTGGGGCCGGACGTGGTCGGCATTCCGGTAGCGCGGATTACGCAGTGAACGCTGACGCAGGTAGGCCAGCTTCTGGAGCGCCAGAACGTCGGCGAGAGGCAACTCCTCGTCATCGGCCATGTGGGGCATGATGGCCCGGGTTCCCTCCTGAGGCCAGTGGTTTGCCTCGCCGACCAGGCCTCACAGCAGCCGTCCGGCTGCGTCGCGGGCGACGATGCCGTCGAGGCGTACGCCGGGGGCGAGGTCGGCCGGGCTGAACCAGAAGATCACCACGGTCGGGTCCGTGTTCCAGCGGGCCAGCCGGGCGTCGACCTGTCGACCGTCCACCGTGCCGACGATCCGGTGCGCCGGGCCGACGAAGTACCCGAAGGTGGGCACCGGCGGACGGTCCTGCGAGGGGGTCGAGTCGTCGTAGCCGATCTGGTGGAAGCCCGGACCCCGGTCGCTGCCCTGCACGTCGTTGACCAGGATGTCGTCGGTCAGCTCGCCGCCTGAGGTGCGCCGGCCGGCCATCAGCCCGATCTGTACCCGGGGCACCTTCGGCAGGTCGACGGCGACGACGTAGAACACCCGCTGCTCGCTGCCGTACCGGATGCCGCTGTCCACCACGTCGCCGAGGGGCTGCCGGGGGGGTTGCCACCGGGTCGGGGCAGGGGTGGGCGGCAGCGTGTCCGTCGGCCGCCCGGTGGGGGCGGGGACGGTGGCGGCGGGCACGGGTGGCCGGTCCGGCGTCGGCGGCCCGCTCCACCGCACGCCGATCCCGATGCCGCCTGCCAGCAACCCGCCGACCAGCACCGCCGCGCCGGCACTGGCGAGCCGGCGACGTCGGCGCAGCCGCCGGCCGTCCCGCATGATCACGGTCAGGTCGAGGTCGTCGTGGTACGGCCGTTCGGTCGCCCGCATCGCCTCGCGGAACTGATCCAACTCGTTCATCGGCGGCTCCCGTGGATTTCCGGGGTTCCGCTGGCGCGCAGCTTCTGCAACGCCCGGGAACTGGTGCTCTTCACCGTGCCGAGCGATACGCCCAGTTCACGGGCCACCTGTGCCTCCGGAAGGTCGAAGTAGTAGCGGAGCACGACGATGGCCCGCTCGCGGGGGCTGAGCGCGCCGAGGATGTCGAGCAGCCAGCGGCGGGTGGCCACGTCGTCGGCGACGTCACCGCGCCGCTGCTCGGGCAGCTCGTCGGTGGGGTACTCCCGGATCGGCCGCCGCCACCCGTCGACCAGGTGGTTGACCAGGACGGTCCGGGCGTACCCGTAGGCGTCCTCGTCGCGGATCCGGGACCAGGACGCGTACGTGCGGACCAGCGCGGTCTGCGCGGCGTCCTCGGCCTGGTGGTGGTCGCCGGTCATCAGGAAGGCGGCGTGCGTCAACCGCCCGGAGGCCGACCGGGCGAACTCCACGAACTCGGCGTCACCCCGGGCCATGCCCACTCTTCCCGCATCCCACGACGGACACGACGGGCCGGGCGGCCGAAAGGTTGAGTCCGGACCGGATCAACTGTTCCGTCGGGCCGCCCGTCCTTCCCGCTGCCCATCGCCGACCGGCGGTGTGCGGAGGGAGCAGCATGGCGACGAAGGGTACCGCCCGCGTGGGCCGTGGGCTGATCGGTCGATCGGCGTTGGCGCTGCTGGTGGCGGGGTGGTTGCCCGGCTGCGGGGCACCGGCCACCGCCGACCGGGCCACCGCCGACCGGGCCACCGCCGACCGGGCCACCGCCGACCGGGCCACCGCCGACCGGGCCACCGCCGACCGGGGTACCACCGACCCGGCCACCACCGACCGGGTGGGTGGCACCGGCCGGGGGGCGGCGGGTCCGGCCACCCCGTCGGCCACGTCCGGCGGGGCCGGACGGTCGGCCGGGCCGACGCCGCTCGCCTCCGGACCGGCCGCGATCAGCTATCCGGCGGACGGGAACAACCACTGGCAGGTCGCACCCGGCGAGCCGGCGGCACCGGGCGGGACCGGCCGGCTGCTGCGGTACCGGGTCGCCGTGGAGCGTGACATCCGGGGGCTGCCGGTGACGGAGTTCGCGGCCGAGGTCAGCGCGACGTTGACCGCCCCACAGGGGTGGACCACCGGCCGGACGCTGCGGCTGCGGCGGGTCGGACCCGATCGGCCCGCCGACTTCACCGTCCACCTGGCCACCCCGGGCACTCGGGACGAGCTGTGCGGGGACGCGGCGGACGGCTACACCTCGTGCCGCAACGGCGACCGGGTGGTGGTCAACGTGGCCCGCTGGGTGAAGGGGGTGCCGGGCTACGGCGCCAACCTGGAGACCTACCGCCGGTACGTGGTCAACCACGAGGTCGGGCACCGGCTCGGCCACGGCCACGAGCGGTGCCCGGGGCGGGGCCGCCCCGCGCCGGTGATGCAGCAGCAGACGCTGGGCCTGCACGGCTGCACCGCCAACGCCTCGCCGTACCGCGACGGGGTGCGCTACTCGGGGCCGCCCGGCTCCTACGCCGACGAGATCCCGCCCCGCGAACCGGGCCGCCGGGGCTGACCGGGCCACAGCGACGCCCGGCGGCACGACCGAACTGACCGACGGCAGGGCCGGACCGGCCGGCGGACACGGGGGCCGGACCGGCCGGCGTCGGGGGCGGCACGGGAGACGTACCATGCGGGACCGGGCATCCCCTCGTCCCGGCGGAGGTAGCGACGGATGGCAGGCCAGCAGGACGGATACGCCCTCGGGGTCGACCTGGGCACCTCCAACACCGTGGCCGTGCTGCGCTGGCCGGACGGGCGGACCCGGCCGCTGCTCGTCGACGGCCAACCCATCCTCCCCTCCGGGGTGTACGCCGACACCGACGGCCGGCTGCACGTCGGCCGGGACGCCCAACGCCTGGCCCAGGCGGACCCGACCCGGTACGAGCCGAACCCGAAGCGTCGGGTGGACGAGCCGGCGGTGCCCCTCGGCGACCGGTCGTACGCCCCGGCGGAGCTGCTCGCCGCGACCCTGTGGGCGGTCGCCGAGCAGGCGGTGGCGACAGTGGGTTTCCTGCCCCCGGCGGTGGTCACCTATCCCACCGCCTGGCAGGCCCCCCGGCGGCAGGTGCTGCACGACGCGTTGGCCCTGGCCGGTTGGCCGTCGGCCGCCGAGCACACCATGTCCGGCCCGGTGCCGATCGGCACCCGGCTGCTGCGGGAACCGGTCGCGGCCGCCCGCTACTACACCGAGGTGCTGCGCCGGCCGGTGCCGGTGGGTGAGTCGGTCGCGGTGTTCGACTTCGGCGGCGGCACGTTGGACGTGGCGGTCGTCCGCAACGAGGGCGCCGATCCGTGGGGCGACTCGGGCTTCACGGTGATCGCCACCGGCGGGATGGCCGACCTCGGTGGGCTGGACCTCGACGCGGCCCTGCTCGGCCGGCTCGGTGAACTGATCGGCGGGGAGCACCCTGCGCGCTGGGGTCGGCTGGCCCGCCCGGAGACGACCGGGCAGTGGCGGGAGCGGCAACAGCTCTGGGACGCCGTACGCGGGGCGAAGGAGATGCTGTCCCGGGTGACAGTCGCACCGGTCGCGGTACCGGGCCTGGAGACCACCGTGTCGCTCACCCGCGAGGACCTGGAGCGGTCGGCCACTCCCCTGCTGAGCCGGGCCGTCACCCGGACCCGGGAGGTGGTCGTCGAGGCGGGACTCACCCCGGACCGGCTCGCCGGGCTCTTCCTGGTCGGCGGCTCGTCCCGGATCCCGTTGGTCGCCCGGCTGCTCCACGCCGAGCTGGGCATCGCGCCGACCGTGCTGGAACAGCCCGAACTGCCGGTGGCCGAGGGCGCCCTCACCGACCTGCCGCTGCCGCGGAGCAACCGTCCCGCACCGGCCGGCGCGGCGGCCCTCGCCCCGGCCACCCCGGGTCACCCGTCACCCGCCGGACCGCCGGTCACCCCGCCCACCGCACCCGCCGGACCGCCAGGGAACCCCGCCCAGCCGCTCGGGAACCCGCAGACCGCCCCCGCCGGCTCGCCCGGTATCTCGGCCCGGCCGGACGGTATCTCGGCCCGGCCGGACGGGAACCCTGCCGGGCCGGGCGACCGGCTCCCGGCAGCGGAGGTCGGCGGCACGCTGGTGGCCACGCCGGTCGGTCCCACGCCCGCCGGCGTACCGGGTCAGGGTGGTCCCCGGGCGGTCGCGTATGCCGGTGCCGGTGCACCTGCCGACGCGGGCCCGCTACCGGGTCCGCCGGGAGTCGGCGGGCAACCGGCTGCCGGGCCGTACCCGGTCGACGCCGGGCCGGGCGGTTACCCGCCGGGGACGGGCTGGTCGGGCGTACCCGGGGCGGGGTTGCCGACGTCACCGGAAGCCGGTGGCCCGCCGGTGGCGTCGGCGCGGCGCGGACGTCGGAGGTGGTGGATCGGGCTCGGCGCGGGCCTGGCGCTGGTCGGTGTGCTCGGTGCGGCGGCGCTCTGGTTCACCCGGGACCGTTACCCGGCGCTGGAGTTCCACACCCTGACCGAGGTGGCCCGGCCCACCGCCGACGGCGACCGGCCGACGGCGATGTTCACCGCCGTACTCGGCGATCGGGCCTATCTCGCCTATCAGCTCCCCGACGACCGGCTGACGGTGGTGGCGGTCGAGGCCGGCACCGGGAAGCCGGCGTGGCGGAGCACGATCTCGGCGGGTGCCCAGCAGTGGACCGGGGTCCGGGCGGTGCCGGGGGCGGTGCTGGCCGTCGCGGACGCGGTCGGCGACAGCACCCCCCGGGACGTGGTGGTGCTCGACGCCGGGTCCGGGAAGGAACGGTGGCGGCTGCCGGTGCACGGGGACGACGCGGTGCACGTCACGCGGGAGACCCTGGTGTGGGTGGACCGCGCCGGCAGCCGCCTGGTCGGGCTGCGGCTGCGCGACGGCCGTCAGGAGTGGACGCAGGCCAACCCCCGCAGCGAGTACGACGACACCCGCAGCACGGTGCTGCCGGTCGGCACCGAGCAGGGCGTGGTCGGCCCCGCCCAGTTCGACGGCGCTCCGCGCGCCCCCTGGCTCGGCGACGCCGACCGGCTGGTGCAGGTGGGTGCCGACCGATCCGTCCGGGTGCTCGACATGAACAGCGGGAAGGTGCTGCGCCACCGCGACGGGGTCGCCGACGTGGGTGACCGGATGGCCGCGTACGCCGACCGGCTCTACGTCGTGGAGGAGGACCAGGGATACAAACTGCTCGGGTACGACCTGGGCAGCTTCGCCGAACCGACGGTGCTCTACAGCGCGGGCGACCAACGGCGGGTCACCGGGCTGGTGGCCTGCGGCAAGCACCGGGCCTGCCTGCTCGAGGTGCCCGACGGTGACGCCGACCGGACCGAGGTGGTCGCGGCCACCGAGGGTAAGGGCAGCCGGCGCTGGCCGGCACCGGACGGAGCGGATCTGGTGCCGGTGGGTGAGCACCTGCTCGTCCGGCGGGAGTCCCCGAAGACCACCGTCAGCCTCTTCGACCCGGCCGGGAAGGCGGTGCTGACCGACCGGAAGGGTACGGCGGCCCGAGTCGACGCCGGCAACCTGCTGGTCTTCGCCGAGCCGCCGAACAGCGTCGAGGACGATCGCAGCCTCGCCGGGGTGTCGACGGCCGGTGAGCTGACCGAGATGGGGCAGCTCCAGGGCGTACGGAGCGGGTCGTGTTCGTGGAACACCTCGGTGATCGTCTGCGGTGCGGAGCGGGACTTCGTGCTGTACCGGTTCGCCGGGGACGGCTGAGCAGGCTGCGCCCGGCTCCCCGCGCCGTGTTGGTGCCGGTGCGACCGCTCGGCCGGGTGCGGGTCAACGGTGCCGGCCGGTGCGACCGCTCGGTGGGCTCCCGGGTCGGCTCACCGTCACCGCGGCCGACGTCCGGGCCGGATCGCCGTACACCACCGCGCCACCGACGGCCGCGGAAGCTGTCGGTGGCGCGGTGGTCCGGGTACGGCCGGGCGGATCCGGACACGCCTACTGGGCGCTACGGAGCGGGCGGGTCCGGGTGCGGAGCGGGCGGGTGCGGGTGCTGCAGCTCGGGCGGTGCCGGCGGGTCAGCCGCCGAGGCTGGCGGCGGCCGACGCGATCGACGAGGCGAACGTGCTCACCTGGGTGTAGACGCCCGGGGCGTTGGGCCGGGCGCAGCCGTCGCCCCAGCTGACGATGCCCACCTGGATCCAGGCGTTCGCGGCGTCGCGGCGGAACATCGGGCCACCGGAGTCGCCCTGGCAGGTGTCGGTGCCACCGCTGGCGTAGCCGGCGCAGATCTCCTCGGCGGCGATCAGGTCGCCGGGGTAGGAGGCGGAGCAACTGGCGTCGCTGACGAAGGGCACGGTGGCCTTGAGCAGGTAACGCTGCTGAGCCCCACCCTCGCGCGCCGCGCCCCAACCGGCGACGGTGAAGGTGCCGCTGTCGTACGCGGTGCTGGTGGCGATGGGCAGGGTGGCCTGGCTGGTCACCGGGGTGGCGAGTCGGATGAGCGCCCAGTCCTTGCCGCTGCCGTTGTAGCCGGGGGCCTGGTAGACGTAGTTGGACTTGACCTGGATCCGGCTGCTCGACTGGAGGTCGACCGCGCCGAGGGTGGCGGTGATGCTGGTGTTCGTGCCGGTGCGGTTCACACAGTGCGCGGCGGTGAGCACCAGCCGGGGGCTGTAGAGCGCTCCGCCGCAGCCCATGGAGAGCCGGACCATGAACGGGAATTCGCCCTGCGCGGCCCGGGTGCCGCCGACGACCGACGGGGCGGGGTCGGCGATGGGCGCGGCGGTGGCCGGGGCGGTCAGGACGAGCGACCCGGCGGTGATCGCCACCATCGAGGCGGCCATCCGGCCGATGAGACTGCGCCAACGGTTCACAGGGCCTCCAACCCTCGGCGGCGCGCCTGGTGGGGGCGCCGGTTCGATGGCGGGAGCCTAGAACGATAAATCGACATGCATCAAGATACTTGATGGGTCATACGACCATGCTCCACCGCGCTGAAGCAGCCCACAGGTAGAGACAGCCAAGACCTGCGGGGACAGGCCATGACCTGCGGGGAAGTCCACCCTGCGGGGAAGTCCACCGTGCTGGAGAAGTCCGGTGCGGGTCACCCGGCCGGAGGGGATGAAGAGGGCCCGGCGGGGTAAGACAGCGCCCGGCCTGGTGGAGTCGACCGGCGTCGTGGGCACTCCCGCGACCGGACGCGGGCGGACCGGGTCACCCCCGGCCCGCCCGCCGTACCGTGCCACCCGCCCTCACCCGGCCCGGCCCCGCCCTTACCCGGCCCGGCCCCTCCTCGCCCAACCCGGCCGGCCTTCACCCCGGTCCCGCCAGCCTTCACCCGACCCGGCCGCCCCTCACCCGACCCGGCCGGGCCTCGCCGGGTCCGGCCGAGCCTCGCTAGGTCCGATCGGGCCTCGCCGAGTCCGGCCCGCAGGCAGTCACGCCTCATCAAGATCCTGCTGGTTCCAGGATGTCAACACCGTTGCGTTAACGCCGTGGGCGGCTGGTCAACCCGGGACAGGAAGTGCCCGATCGGGGAGCGGGGTGGGCCCGCTTGGCGATCATGGATTGGTGGTGCCGGCTTTGGGGGTTTTTCGGGCGTTCTGTTACCCACCACAACTCCATGATCGGCGAGGCAGCGCTGGTTGACGAACAGCCGTTCCACCTAACGCAACGGTGTTGTCCAGGATGTAGTGGTCTTGGTGTCGAGTAAGGCCACCGGATCCTGGAAGTAGTGCCCGCCGGGCCAGCGGGCCGGTGGGCAGGGTGAGCGGGGCGGGGGGCGGGGTGAGCGGGGCGGGGGGCGGCGTGCCAGCGCGGGTGGGTGGGTGGGGTGGGGTGGGTGGTCAGTTGCCGGTGAGGAAGTTCCAGGCGTCCATCACCCACTGGGTCTGCTGGAGGTAGGCGATGCCGACCCCGGCCAGGAAGATCCCGGTCACCAGGTGGGCGCCGCGCGCACTGCGGCGTACCCGGCCCAGTTGGCGCTCCAGGATCACCCGGCCGAGCAGCCGGGAGAGCGCGAAGAGGCCGGCCGCCACCAGCAGGCTGAGCAGGAAGGTGAGCAGCGGGGCACCCAGGTCACCCCGACCGGAGATGGCCCAGATCCCCCAACAGACGAAGGCGAAGAGCGCGCCGGCCGCACTCCACTCACCGCCCCGACGCAGTTGCTCCACGTGCCAGCTCATCGGCCGGCGCGGCGCCGGCGGCTCGGCCCAGTCGGGTACGTCGTGATCGACCACCGGGAACGGCTCGGTGCGCGGAGCCCGGGGCTGCCCCACCGAGGCGACGCCCCGGCGGAACGGGTCCCGCTGCGGCGGCACCCCGACACCGGGCTGGGGTACCTCGACGGTCCGCTCGGCCCACGGCTGTGTCTGGTCTGCCATCTTGTGTCCTCCCCATGACCGGTGCCGGCCGTCGACCGGTCCACCACCTTCGAGGGTAGCGAGCGGACAAACTGCCCCGCCCGGCCCGGGGCCGCCGGGCGGTACGGTCGGCCCGCCCGGGCCACCTGGGGTCGCCCGTCCCGCCCAATCGACACGGCCCGCCCGGAGCCGCCGGGCGGTACGGCCCGCCCGGCCCGCCCGACCGACACGGGCCCGCCCGGAGCCGCAGGCGGTACGGTCGGCAGATGGCGGATGTGGAGCGGCGACGACGCCGGTTACGGCACTCACCCGAGCCGGCGACCGGCACGGACGCGCCTCCGGCGGCGACCACGGCCGAGGTGCACGACGGGATCGCGGCACCTCGGGTCCGGCGGGGTGGCCCGGGGGGCGAGGACGGTGAGCGGGGCCTGCGGGGGCTGGTCGGTTCCGGCTCGTCGCAGGTCGGGGTGAGCGCCTCGCTACGGGCCCGGGACGCCGCCCGGCCCACCGAACAGGACCTCACCGAGGCCGAGGAACGACTGGTGATCATCCGACGGAACTGGACGCCCCGGGAGGACCTCCCCCGCTCGGCCCGGTGACCGACCCCCCGGCACGGTGCCGAGCGCCGACGGCGACCGAGCGGCGGCACGGTGTCGGGCGCGGACGGCGACCGACCACCCGGCACGGTGTCGGGCGCCGACGGCGACCGTCCAGGAAACGGGCAGCCCAGGGACCGGGCGCCGAGCAGAGACCGGGCCGGTTGGGGCCGACCCGGTCGGTGAGCGGCGGGCGACGAGCGGGGCGGGACTGGGTCAGGGCAGTTCGGGCAGTTCGCGGGTGCGCTCGTACTCGGCCACCTGGGCGATCCGCCGACCGTGCCGCTCGTTGCCGGAGAACGGGGTGGTGAGGAACGCCTCGACGATGGCGGCGGCCTCGTCCAGGGTGTGCTGCCGGGCGCCCACGGCCACCACGTTGGCGTCGTTGTGCTGCCGGCCGAGCTGGGCGGTCTCGACGCTCCAGGCCAGTGCCGCCCGGACGCCGACGACCTTGTTGGCGGCGATCTGCTCGCCGTTGCCGGAGCCGCCGATGACCACGCCCAGGCTGCCCGGGTCGGCCACCACCCGGTCGCCGGTGTGCAGGCAGAAGGTCGGGTAGTCGTCGTCGGGGTCGAAGGCGTGCGGGCCGACGTCGACCAGCTCGTATCCCTGCTTGGCCAGGTGATTGGCCAGGTGCACCTTCAACTCGAAACCGGCGTGATCGGATCCCAGGTAGACGCGCATACCGGGCAGTCTGTCAGGGCCGCGCCCCGGCCCGCCGTGGGGGCCGCGTGCCGGGGCGGATCCGTCACATGGTCAGTGCGGCAGCTCGGCGACGACCAGGCCGCCGCGCGCCTTCGGGGTGAACCAGGTGCTCTTGCGGGGCATCCTCTCCCGGGCCAGGTTCACCGCGACGAAGTCGTCCACGGTCACCGGGGCGATCAGGACGGCCAGCTCGGCCCGGCCGGCGTCGACCTCGCCGGTGAGCCAGCTCGCCGGGTAGTCGCCACCGACGTAGGTGATCCGCTTGTCGCCGGGGTCGAGGCCGAGCGCGTCACGCAGCAGCAGCCGCTCGACCAGGGCGTGGTCGAGGTTCTCCAGCCGGGCGGCGGCCGTGTCGTGCGGCAGGGTCACCGCGTACCCCTGGCCGGCGAGGCGGAGGTGCACGGTGCCGCCGGTCGCCGGGACCTCGACCGGGCCGTCGATCGGGTCGATCTGCGCGCCGGCGGCGCGGAGCCGGTCGAGCAGTTCGTCGGGGGTGCTGGTCAGCTCGCTGACCAGCCGGTTGTAGGGCTGGATGGCGACCGAGGCCGGGGTGGTGATCACCGAGAGGAAGCGCGGGAAGCCGCCGGTCTGTGCGGCCAGGCTGCGGTGGTTGCCGTCGGCGACCACCAGCTCGCCGCCGCCGGCCAGCGCGGTCAGCGCGTCCTGCTCGGGGCCGGGGCCGAGCAGCCAGATGGCGTGCGTCCGGCCGGCCTGGTCGGTGTCGGTGGCGGCCGGGACGCCGGCCGCGTCGGTCGCCGCCGCGAGCGCGGCGTGCAGCTCGTCGCCCCGCCCGGTCTGCAGCAGCAGTACGGGCGAGAGCAGGTGACCAAGCGCCTCGGCCAGGGCGACCCGCTCCCGCACCTTGGCGATGAAGACGTCCTCGTTGCGGATCACCAGGCCGGGCTCGTCGGCGCTTGTGGAGATCTGGTCGGTGTCGACCATCGCGAACAGCCCGTACGCCGAATCCTCGCCCGGGGCGCTGATCCGGTAGAGGACGACCACCTGCTCGGCCGGGGTGTAGCTGCCGTCGGCCTTCGCCTCGGTGAGCCGGGCCGCCGCGTCGCCGAGCGAGTCGAGGAAGGACTTCCCCAGGCTCTCCGGCGCCCGGTGGGGCATCTCGATGCCGAGGGCACTGTGCGGGTTCGACTCGATGATCGCGGTGATCTCCGCGTCGTCGGCGAACTCGTCGTAGTTCTGCGCGCCGGTGCCGCCAGTGGTGATCCAGGCCCGGGCGATCGGATGTACGACCGTCATGGGGGTTGACGCTACCGACGCGGGCGGTCCGCATCACGCCGACCCCGCACCAGGTCCACCAGATGAACCGTCCCCTGGTGGGGCCCGACCGGGCCGGGCCCCACCAGGGTCGGGATCAGTCGAAGATCGGGCCCAGCTCGCGGGAACGCTTGAGCTCGTAGAAGCCGGGGGTGCCGGCGACCAGCAGGACGCCGTCCCAGAGCCGGCCGGCGGCCTCCCCCTTCGGGGCCGGGGTGACGACCGGACCGAAGAAGGCGATCTTGCCGCCGTCCGGGCCGGGGGCGTGCACCACGGGGGTGCCGACGTCGGTGCCGACCGGCCGCATCCCCGCCTCGTGGCTGGCCCGCAGCGCCTCGTCGTACTCGGTGGAGTCGGCGGCGTCGGCGAACGACGGGTCCAACCCGACGTCGGCGAGCGCGGCGGTGATCATGTCCCGGCCGAGCGGTTCCTTGCCGAGGTGGATCCGGGTGCCCATCGCGGTGTAGAGCTTCGCCAGCGTCGCGCCGCCGTGCGCCTGCTCGACGGCGATGCAGACCCGCACCGGCCCCCAGCCCAGCTTCATCATCTCCTGGTACTGCTCGGGCAGTTCCCGACCCTCGTTGAGCACGGAGAGGCTCATCACGTGGTAGCTGATGTCCACCTCTCGGACCTGTTCGACCTCCAGCAGCCAACGGGAGGTGATCCAGGCCCACGGGCACAGCGGGTCGAACCACATGTCGACGGCGACACGTTCGGTCACGGTGGAGTCCCTTCGTGACGTCAGGCACGCCGGCGGACCCGGCGCGGCTGACCTCGATCCTCACCCCGGAGGGCGTCGATCGGTAGCGGAATGAGAGCGTGACGTCGACCACCGCAGGGTCGGTGCATGGAAGACTCGGCTCGGGTCGCCGCCACGAGCGGCCGGCAGGGGCTGGCGCAGCCGGAAGGCGGCGAGAGTGGGATGGAGACGAAAGTGCCAGGAGTGCGCAACCTGACCCAGGTCGAGGCCACCGAGCGGGCCCGCCTGCTGGAGGTCACCGGGTACGACATCGACCTCGACCTGTCGACCGCGGTGCAGGCCGAGGGCCGCACGTTCCGGTCGGTGACCGAGGTCAGGTTCCGTTGCGCCGAACCCGGTGCCGGCACCTTCATCGAGACCGCAGCCGAGTCGGTACGCGCGGCCACGCTCAACGGCGAGCCGGTGGACCTGGCCGGCTGGTCGGCCGAGAAGGGCCTGGCGCTGACCGGTCTGGCCGCCGAGAACGTGCTCGTGGTGGACGCCGACTTCGGCTACTCCACGAGCGGGCAGGGCCTGCACCGGACGGTCGACCCGGTCGACGGCGAGACCTACCTCTACAGCCAGTTCGAGACGGCCGACGCGCAGAAGGTCTTCGCCTGCTTCGACCAACCCGACCTGAAGAGCGTCTACACCTGGCACGCCACCGTCCCGGCGCACTGGCGGGTGGTGTCCAACATGCCCGCCGAGCGGGAGGAGCCGGCCGGCGAAGGGCTCAAGACCGTCCACTTCACCACCTCGGTGCGGATGAGCACCTACGTCACCGCGCTCTGCGCCGGCCCGTACCACGAGGTGCGGGACAGCCACGACGGCATCGACCTGGGGGTCTTCTGCCGGGCGTCGATGGCGCCCCACCTGGACGCCGACGACCTGTTCCTGGTCACGAAGCAGGGTTTCGACTTCTTCCACGCGCAGTTCGGGGTGCGCTACCCGCTGCCCAAGTACGACCAGCTCTGGGTGCCCGACTTCAACGCCGGCGCGATGGAGAACTTCGGCTGCGTCACCCACGCCGAGTCGCACTACCTGTTCCGCTCGCAGGTCACCGACTTCGAGTACGAGCAGCGGGCCAACACGATCCTGCACGAGCTGGCCCACATGTGGTTCGGTGACCTGGTCACCATGCGCTGGTGGAACGACCTGTGGCTCAACGAGTCGTTCGCCGAGTGGGCCAGCCACTGGTGCAACACCCACGCGACCCGGTTCTCCGAGGCCTGGACGACGTTCCTGTCGATCCGCAAGAACTGGGGTTACCGGCAGGACCAGCTCTCCTCCACCCACCCGGTCTACTGCGAGATGCCGGACCTGGAGGCGGTCGAGGTCAACTTCGACGGCATCACGTACGCCAAGGGCGCCAGCGTGCTCAAGCAGCTCGTGGCGTACGTCGGCGAGGAGCCGTTCCTGGCCGGGCTGCGGGCGTACTTCGGTAAGCACGCCTGGGGCAACGCCACCTTCGACGACCTGCTGTCGGAGCTGGAGACGGCCTCCGGCCGGGAACTGCGCAAGTTCGCCGCCCAGTGGTTGGAGACCGCCCAGGTCAACACCCTGCGCCCCGAGGTGACCATCGGTGCCGACGGCGGGTACGAGCGGGTGCTGATCCGGCAGGAGGCACCGGCCGGGCACCCGACGCTGCGCACCCACCGGATCGGGGTCGGCCTGTACGACCTGACCGACGGCCGGCTGGTCCGCCGGGAACGGGTCGAGGTGGACGTCACCGGCGAGGCGACCGAGTTGTCGGCGCTGCACGGCCGGCCCGCCGCCGACGTGCTACTGCTCAACGACGACGACCTGACCTACACCAAGCTGCGGCTCGACGAGCGGTCCATGGCCACCGTGGTGCAGCACATCGCCGGCTTCGAGTCGTCGCTGGCCCGGGCGCTGTGCTGGACGGCGGCCTGGGACATGCTCCGCGACGCCGAGCTGTCCGCCCGCGACTACCTGGCGCTGGTGCTGGCCGGGCTGCCCGCCGAGACCGACATCAACCTGGTCACCGCCACCCTGCGGCAGGCCAGCACCGCGCTGGTCTTCTACGCCGACCCGGCATGGGCGCCGACCGGTTGGGCCGGGTTGTCGCGTACCGCGAAGACGACGTTGGCGGCGGCCGAGCCGGGCAGCGGCTTCCAGCTCGCCTGGGCCCGCGCGTACGCCTCGGCGGCCCGCGCCGACGAGGACCTGGCGACGCTGCGCGGTTGGCTGGCCGGCACCGGTGTGCCGACCGGCCTGACCATCGACACCGAGCTGCGTTGGACGGTCCTGCAGGTGCTGGTGGCCAACGGGGCGGCCGGCCCCGCCGAGATCGAGGCGGAGCTGGCCGGCGACCGGACGGCCTCCGGTGAGCGGGAGGCCGCGTACGCGCACGCGCTGGTGCCGACCGAGGAGAACAAGGCGACGGTGTGGTCCCTGCTGACCGGCCCGGAGGCACTGCCCAACTGGCGCAACCGGGCGTTGTTGCAGGGCCTGACCCACCCGGCGCAGGTGGCGCTGACCGCGCCGTACCGGGAGCGGTACTTCGCCGCTGTGGCGCAGGTGTGGGCGCAGCGCGACAGCGAGCCGGCGCAGGAGTTCGTGCAGCTGGCGTACCCGGCGTACCTGGTCGAGGAGGAGACGGTGACGGTCACCGATTCCTGGCTCGCCGGCGACGGCCACCCGGCGTCGCTGCGCCGGCTGGTGGCCGAGGGGCGCGACGGGGTGGTCCGCGCGCTGAAGGCCCGCGCCCGGGATGCCCGCAGCGGCTGATTGAGGCGGCACGGCCCGGGGCCGGCGCGGGTGGCAGCCCACGCCGACCCCGGGCCGTTATCGTGTGTCGAGGAGGTGGACGTGATGGCACAGCCGACGTACGAGTGGCGGCCACCCGGGCGGGACTGGCGCGAACAGGACCTGTTCGACCTGCCCGAGGACGGTAACCGCTACGAGATCATCGACGGGAGTCTGCACGTGACCCCTCCGGCCGGGCCGTACCATCACGAACTCGCCGACGACATCCGGGTGGCACTGCGGCAGAGCGCGCCCGCCGGCTGGCGGGTGATCCGGGAGATCGGGGTGCGGGTGCCGGCGGGCAACCTCATCCCGGACGTCACGGTGCTCCGGCCGGGTGCCCCCCGGGACCGGATGTGGGCCGACCCGTCAGACGTCGCTCTGGTCGTCGAGGTGGAGTCACCCAACAGTCGCCGCCATGACCGCCTGACCAAACCCGCGCTGTACGCGGAGTCCGGTATTCCCGCGTACTGGCGCGTCGAGCGGGGCGACTTCGGTCCGGTCGTCTACCGGTACACCCTGGTCAAAGGGGTGCACTACAACCTGCTCGGCACGGTCGGCCCAGACGAGGCGGTGCAGGTCGACGAGCCGTGGCCGATGCGGCTCGATCCCGCCGGCTGGCCCCGCTGAGCGCTGCCCGCGCAGCGGCCGCTGACCGGAACCGGTCCGGTCTGGCGCGGGCCCCCGGCCGCGTGCGGATGTGCCGGAGCCCGGTCCGCGTGGTGCGGGCCGGGCTCCGGGTCGGTCAGGCGTGCGGGTGGGGCTCAGCCTCGGCCGGCGTGGCTGGCGAGCTGGTCGAGGCCCTGGATGATGCCGCCGGCCAGGTCGCCGCCGCCGAACGACGCCACCATGGACAGCGCGGCCAGCTTGACGTAGGTGTCGGGGATGCGCTTGCGGGCGTACTTGCCGGTGACGACCTCCAGCTGGCGCTGGTTGGGCGACACGGCGATCAGCACGGACCGGTCCGGCTCGGCGAGCTGGCGGTGCAGCCGCTCGGCGTGCTCGCGGACCGGCTCGTCGAGGCCGCCGACGTAGACCGAGAAGACCAGGCCGCTGCCCTGGTCGGCCAGGCGCAGCGCCTCGTCGATGCGCAGCAGCTGGCGGGTCGAGAACGGCCCGTCCAGCACCTCGGGTGGGGTGCCCGTCCCGGTCTGGTCGACCTGCTCACCAACGGTCACTTGCGCCTCCGGTTCCACCGGCCGGCGCCTCGATGCCGGCCTGCTCCTGCTTGTGGCTGGTCAGCGCCGGCGCCTGGGCACCGGCGGCCAGGGCGGTGCCGGCCGAGTCGGCCAACTGCTCCGGGCGGCCCAGGAACCAGACCGGCGTGAAGTCGAAGCGTCGGCCGGGGCGGTAGCGCTTGGCGCCGCCGCCGCTGCCGTGGTTGGCGGCGTAGACCAGCCCGACGATCACCAGCACCACCGCCGCCGGGATGCCGACGAAGATCAGCAACGTGTCAGTGACAGACAATCCCAACGCCCCCAGGCGGTAAGAGAGACCAGAGCTTCCGGGTCGGGTGGACGATCATGATGGCATCGAGCTCCCGACTCCGCTGCCATTCACGTTAGCGGAGCCGACGCCCCGCGAGCCTGCGGGGTGCCGATCCCACCTGTCACTCCAGTGTCCCAGTGGCTTCGCGGTGGCGACGAGTCGGGTCGCGCGTCCCTATCCTGCCGGTTCGGTGTGCGCTGCGCCGGGCCGACACGGGCGGCGCGGGTGTGGCGTCCGCCCCATATTCCCCTGACATGACCCGGCCGGGATTGCCGGACGCCGCGCCGCGACCCGGAGGATGACCCGTACCGATCGGCAAGTATCGATCGAATCCGGTCCACCCACCCCGCAGGGAGCCCCCGTGCAACCGGTGCCCGCCCTCCACCCCCACCCCGTCCGCCCCCGCCGCTCCTGGCCCCGGTTGGCCGCCCGGCCGCTGCTCACCCTCGCCCTGGTCGGCGTCGGTGCGGTCGCCGCTCCGGGCGCGACGGCCGCGACCATCGACAACCGACCCGCCACCACGGCCGCCGCCAACCCCTACGAACGCGGCCCCGCCCCCACGGTGGCCGGCATCGAGGCCACCCGTGGTCCGTTCGCCATCGCCCAGAGCACAGTCGCCGCGTCCACCGTGAGCGGCTTCCGGGGTGGCACCGTCTACTACCCCACCAGCACCGCCGAGGGCACCTTCGGCGCGGTGGCCGTCTCCCCCGGCTACACCGCCAGCCAGTCCAGCGTCGCCTGGCTCGGCCCGCGACTGGCCTCGCAGGGCTTCGTCGTCATCACCATCGACACCCTCTCGGTGTACGACCAGCCGGCCGCCCGGGGCACCCAACTGCTCGCCGCCCTGGACTACCTGACCGGCAGCAGCGCGGTGCGTAGCCGGATCGACCCGAACCGGCTCGCGGTGATGGGGCACTCGATGGGCGGCGGCGGCAGTCTGTCGGCGGCGAACACCCGGCCCGCGTTGCAGGCCGCCATCCCGCTGACCGGCTGGCACACCGTCAAGAACTGGTCGTCGGTACGGGTGCCGACGCTGGTGATCGGCGCGGAGAACGACACCACCGCCCCGGTGGCGTCACACTCGGAGCCGTTCTACACCAGCCTGCCGGCCAGCCTGGACAAGGCGTACCTGGAGTTGAACGCGGCCGGCCACTCCGCGCCCACCTCGGCGAACGTCACGGTGGCGAAGTACAGCATCTCCTGGCTCAAGCGGTTCGTCGACGACGACACCCGCTACGAGCAGTTCCTCTGCCCCGCGCCCCGGGGCTCTGCGATCGAGGAGTACCGGGACACCTGCCCGCACTCCTGACCACGCACCGGCCGGGCCCGTCACCCCGCACGGCGGCGGGGACCCGGCCGGTCACATCGCGGTACGGGCCGACCACAGCTCGGGGAAGACCACCCGGGACATGCTGCGCTGCAACCAGGCCAGCCCGGCCGACCCGCCGCTGCCGACCTTGGCGCCCATGGTGCGCTGGACGGCCTTCACGTGGTTCCACCGCCAGTCACCGAACTGCTCGGCCACGTCGGCCAGCGCGTCGCCGAGCTGCCGCAGGTGGTTGTCCGGCCCGTCGTCGTCGTAGACCGTCACCCATGCCGCCTCGACCAGGGGATGCGGCAGGTGTTCGACGGCGACGTCCCGGGTGAGCAGTTCGGCGGGAAGCTCGTGCCCGCACCGGCCGAGCAGGGCGACCACCTCGTCCCAGAGGCTCGGTACGGCCAGCGCGGCACGCAGTTCGTCGTACACCTGGGCCTGTCGGCGGAAGGGGCGGATCAGCGCCGGTTCGCGCAGCCCGAGCAGGAACTCCAACTGGCGGTACATGGCGGACTGGAAGCCGGAGCCCTCACCGAGCAGGTTGCGGAACCGGTTGAAGTCGGCCGGGGTCATCCAGCGCAACCCGCGCCAGGCGGCGTTGAGCCCCTCCAGGTGCAGGGCGGCCCGGCGCAGCGGGGCGAGCGCCGCCCAGACCCGGTCGGCCCGCAGGTCGAGCTGGGCCTGGCGCAGTTCGTGACAGGTCAACCCGAAGTACAGCTCCATGATCTGGCTGACCATCAGGAAGGACATCTCGCCCGGGTCTGAGCTGAGCGGCTGCTGGAGGGTGTGCAGGGTGCTGGCCTGCACGTAGGTGTCGTAGGGCACCCGGTCGGTGAACTCCAGGGTGGGTTCACCGCCGTTGCGGGCGGCCCGCGCGCTGCGCTGCTGCGGGGTGACCGGGCGCACCGCCGGGATCGGCGTACGCGCCCGCAGGTCCGTCTGTTCCATCGTGTCGCCTCCTCCGGATGCCCGTCCCGTCATGATCCCCCGGCACACACCGGCGATGGAATGCCGATTCGACGGCGATCCCACCGATCACCTTTCGTACGGTAAGCACTTCGGCGCTGAAGCCTGTCGAAGGTAAGGTCAGCGCGTGGACGAGATGGACTGGGCGCTGCTGCGGGAGTTGCAGGCCGACGCGCGGCTGTCGTACAGCGAGTTGTCCCGGCGGGTGCACCTGTCCCCGCCGGCGGTCGCCGAACGGGTCCGCCGGCTGGAGGAGTCAGGGGTGGTCACCGGCTACCACGCCCACGTCGACCTGACCCGCGCCGGACGCCCGGTGGTGGCGCTGATCCGGATGTCCTGTTACGGCTCCCGCTGCATCCTGCACGACCCGCAGGTCGTCGACTGGCCCGAGATCCGGGAGATCCACCGGATCACCGGCGACGCGTGCAGCATGCTCAAGGTCGCCGCCGGCTCGATCGGGCAGTTCGAGGCGGTGATCGACCGGCTCGCCCCATACGGGCAGCCGTCCAGCACGATGGTGCTCTCCAGCCCGCTGCAATGGCATCCGGTCACCCCGTTGCCGCCCGCACCGGGGCCCCGGCACCGCTGAGTCCGGGTTTGCCCCCGGGCCAGCGGGAATGCAGGCCCGCACACCCGTCGCAGGATTCCGGCGAATCGTCGCCGGGAGGGGGGAATCATGCGGGGGCTCACTCTGCACCGTCGTGCCGTCTTCGCCGTACTGGCGATGTTCGCCCTGGTCGGGGCGTTCGTCCTGGTGGCGGCCCCAGCGGCGCGGGCCGGCGAGAACACCTTCGTCGAGGTCACGCCGAACAGCGCGCAGGCCGGCACCCGGGTCACCGTCCGGGCCAGCTGCGACAACGCCAACAACCAGCAGGCCACCGTGCACTCGGACGCCTTCGGACGGGTGGTGTTGCGGCCCGACCACGGCTTCCTCACCGGCGCGGTCACCGTCCCCGGCAACAAGCAACCCGGCGACTACCCGGTCGACCTGCGGTGCGCCAACGGCACCACCGCCTCGACCATGCTGACCGTGCTGAACATGACCCAGCCGAGCAAGGGTCCGGCTACCGGCGGCGGAGGCACCGCGAGCGGCCGGGGCGCCGGTTCCCTGCTGCTGGTCGGTGGCCTGGCCGTGGTCGCCGTGGTCGCCGGGCTCGGCGTCTTCGGCGGCAACCGTCGGCGGCCCCGGCCAGGCTCCTGACCGGGTGGCCCGTCGTCTCCGCCGGGTCGCCGGTCGCGTCGGCCGGGTCGCCGGTCGAGTCCGCCAGGTCGCCGGCCAGGCGTTCTCCGCCAGCGTGACCACCACCGACCCGGTCACCCAGGCCCGGCCGGTACGCCCGGTGCCCCGGAATCCGGCGTTCGGCGGCCGGTTCGCCGGATCCGGACCAGGGTTCCCGGTGTTGGCGATCGCCGCCGTGATGCTGCTGATCGTGACGATGCTCGGGGTGGAACGGGTCACCGGACTGCGCGTCCTGCCGGACCGGTTCATCGCCGGCCTGCGCCCGCCGCCGAAGAAGTTCCCGGTCATGCCGGGGAGCCCACCGACCCGGATCGCCATCTCCCGCATCGACCTGCGGGCGGCGGTGCACCAGGTCGGCATCGCCCCGGACGGCAGCATCGCCGTCCCGGACACCGCCCGCGCCCAGGAGGCCGGCTGGTACGACCAGGGCCCCACCCCCGGCCAGTACGGCCCGGCGGTGATCGTCGGGCACGTGGACACCACCACCGGGCCTGCGGTCTTCCACGGGCTCAAGGAGTTGCGTGACGGTGACGAGATCGAGGTCACCCGCGCCGACCGCCGGGTGGCCGTCTTCGAGGTCGACCAGATCCAGCGGTACGGCAAGGAACGGTTACCGGTCGACCAGATCTTCGGCGACTTCAGCCGCCCCAACCTGCGGTTGATCACCTGTGGCGGACGCTGGATCGGCGGCGGGACCGGCTACGCCGACAACCTCGTGGTGTACGCCACCCTGGTCCGGGCCCGCTGACCCGCCCACCGCCCGGGTCAGGCGGCCTCGGTCTCGCGTAGCGGGTCAGGCGGCCTCGGTCTCGCGTAGCGGGTCGCGCAGGTCGAGCCAGTCCGCCCAGCGCGGGTCCGGCGCGCGGTGGCCGAGCACCCGCCAGGCGTTGCCCTTCGGGGCCGCCGGCAGGCTGTGCAGCCGCCAACCCAGCTCGGCCGGGGTCTTGTCGCCCTTGGTGTGGTTGCACCGGGCGCACGCGGCGACCACGTTCTCCCAGGCGTGCCGGCCGCCCCGGCTGCGCGGGAAGACGTGGTCGATGGTCTCGGCCGGCCCCCGGCAGTAGGCGCAGCGGCCACCGTCCCGGGCGAAGATCGCCCGCCGGGAGAGCCCGACGTGGGTGCGGTAGGGCACCCGGACGAAGCGGGTCAGCCGCACCACCGAGGGCACGGGCAGCGCGTCGTGGGCGCTGTGCAGGATGCCGTCACCGTCGGCGACGCAGACCGCCTTGGCGGTGAGCACCAGGATCGCGGCACGACGCACGGACACGACACACAGCGGCTCGTAGGTGGCGTTGAGAACCAGCGCGCCGGAGCCCACCGTGGGTCGTATGTCAGGCATCGTGCTCACCCTCCCGGTCCAGCCGCTCCCACCGCTGGCTGCGCTGGTCGGCCCTCGGGCAACAGGGAACCCCCGACCGGCTCCGGCGGGATCACCGTCGTCCGTTGCGCCAATCGTCCCTGATCGGACCCCGGATTGCACGTACTAATGTCGGACACCGCCCAGGCATCACCCGGAACCGGACAGATCCGCCTCTTGAGCAGGGCGGGGGCGCTCAACAGCTATCGACGTTCTGCACCAGTTTCCGCGCTCAGTCGGGCCGGTCCCGTGCCCGGTGATCATGAATTCACATTGAAGCCGATTGCTGGAATTGATCAAGTCGCGCGCCCGGTGGCACTCACTCATGCCGGGCAGTCGCTGTCGATCATGACCCGGTAGCTTCCGCTCGCTGTCCACTCCCGGCGCACTCCTCGGGCGGAGCGTAGGCACGAATGGTGCCGTCGTGCCGCCCGACTCTTCCGTCAGCGGTGAGGGCTACGACGCGTTTGCAGACGGCGCACCGACCCCGCTGGGGCTGCGAGCGTGGAACCACCTTGCCTCCTCAGGTAGACCGCTGCACGTCTTCAGTTCTACCCGCCAAGCCGCGGGGTGCAGACCGACTACTCAACCAGGGATCGCACGCACCAATCCGGGGTACCCGTCTGAGGATCCGCGCCGTGTTAGGAAGAGGCCCGGGGCGGACGCGGTGGGTCGCCCGTCGGGCGTCCGGCCCCCTGCGGTACGAAGACAGGGTGAGCGCCGTCAGCCTGTGGTCCGTCGTCCTGCCCGCCGCACCGAGCCCGGAACCGAGCAGCAGCTCGGGTGCCGACTGCCAGGGCAGCACCTCCTGCGAATACCTGTACCGGGTGACCGGTTCGGACTGGTTCGCCGAGGGGAGCTACTGGATCCTGCTCAAGCCGCTACGGGTGGTGTTGATCCTGTTGCTGGCACTGGTGGCCCGGTGGGCGCTGCACCGGACGATCAACCGGCTGGTCCGTACCACCACCGACGGGGCGGTGCCCACGCTGCTGCGTCCACTGCGCGAGCGGGTGCCCACCGCCACGCTCGACCCGACCGAGTTCGTGCCCGAACGGCGTCGCCAACGCGCCGAGGCGATCGGCTCCGTGCTGCGCAGCCTGGTCACCGCGTTCGTCTTCGGCATCGCCCTGCTGATGATCCTGCGCGAGTTCAGCTTCGACCTGGCCCCGCTGCTGGCCAGCGCCGGGATCGCCGGAGTGGCGCTCGGTTTCGGCGCGCAGAGCCTGGTGAAGGATCTGATCGCCGGGCTGTTCATGCTGATCGAGGACCAGTACGGGGTCGGCGACACGGTCGACCTGGGCGAGGCGACCGGGGTGGTCGAGGCGGTGGGGCTGCGGGTCACCACGGTCCGCGACGGTCGTGGGGTGCTCTGGTACATCCGCAACGGCGAGATCATCCGGGTGGGCAACAAGAGCCAGGGCTGGGCGCTGGTCGTGATCGACCTGCCGATCGGGTTCGCCGGCAGCGAGGAGGCCAACGCGGTGTTGCGGACGGCCGCCGCCTCGGTGGCGATGGACCCGGAGCTGGCCCCGGAGATCGTCGAGCCACCCGACGTGCTCGGGGTCGAGCAGGTGACGGTCGACGGCGCGGTGATCCGTACGGTGGTCAAGACCACCGCGGAGGGCCAGTTCGCGGTCGGCCGGGAGTTGCGCCGCAGGCTCGCCGAGGCGCTGGAGAACTCGGGCATCACCGCGCGGATCGCGGCGGCCCGGCTCTATCCGGGGCTGCCGCCGGTCGGCATGACCACCGGCCCCGCCGCCCCCGGCCCGGCCGCCCCCACCGGCACCGGGCAGAGCGGCCTCACCGGCACCGGGCAGGGCAGCGCGACCTGACGTCCACAGTGTGGCTCCGCAGGGCCGTCCACACGGGTTGCGGCCACCCGAAGGGCGCTGCTCGCGCACCGGCTGACCCCTCGGGTATCGTCCGTTCGTTCAGTCGGGGATACGACGATCAATCCGTTCGCCCTAGTCAGTTGTCAGACGATCGGGCAGAATCCGGTGCACGCGTTCCCGAGGAGCGTGATCGCGTCATCGCTGATCCGCGAATCTGACGACGGTGCCCCGCCGGGCCATCACAAGTGGCCGGCGTCGGGGCACGATGGAGGCGACGGTGTCCGACCAGCGACCCGATCCGGACCACCCGGCCACCTTCCGTGAGGTGTTCGGCCGGGCCGAGTTCCGAGCGGTCTTCGGCGCCAGCGTCCTGTCCTGGGTCGGTGACTACGTCGCCAAGGCCGCGGTCACCGTGCTGGTCTACCAGGAGAGCAGGTCCGTCGCCCTCTCCGCCGCCGCGTTCGCGGTCAGTTACCTGCCGTGGCTGGTCGGCGGTCCACTGCTCGCCGCGCTGGCCGAGCGGCACCGGCACCGGCAGGTGATGGTGACCTGCGACGTTATCCGGATGGTGCTGACCGCCCTGATCGTGCTGCCCGGTCTGCCGGTCTGGGCGATCCTGGCCCTGCTCTTCGCCGCCACCCTCGCCAACCCACCCGGGCAGGCCGCCCGATCGGCGCTGTTGCCGGTGATCCTCACCGGTGACCGGTTGGTGCTGGGCCTGTCGCTCAACGCGAGCGCCAGCCAGGCCGCACAGGTGGTCGGCTATCTGGCCGGCGCGGCGGTCGCCGCGGTCAGTCCGACGGCGGCGCTGCTGCTCAACGCGGCCACCTTCGGCCTGTCGGCCCTGATCGTCCAGTTCGGCGTCCACGATCGCGAGCCGACGCTGAGTGCGGCGCACCGCACCCATCTGCTGCGGGAGACCGGCGAGGGCTTCCGGATCGTCTTCGGCACCCCGGTCCTGCGGGCGGTCAGCCTGCTGGTGTTCAGCGCCATGCTCTTCTCGATCGTCCCGGAGGGTCTCGCTGCGGCCTGGGCCGGAGAGCGCTCCGGCAACGGCCTGGACTCCGGCGCCGCCCAGGCCGTCATCATGGCGGCCAACCCGGTCGGTTACATCGTCGGCGGCCTGCTCGTGGGGCGGTTGGTGTCACCTGCCGGCCGGCTCGCCCTGATGCGACCACTGGCGGTGCTCGCCCCGTTGGTCCTGGTCCCGGCGCTGCTGAATCCCCCGCCGGTGGTGGTCGCCCTGCTCGCGGCGGCCTGTGGCTTCGCGGTCGCCGGTCTGATCCCGACGGCGAACGGCCTCTTCGTCCGGGCCCTGCCCAACGGCTACCGGGCCCGTGCCTTCGGCGTGATGGCGACCGGTATCCAGGTGATCCAGGGTAGCGCGGTGCTGGCCACCGGCCTGCTCGCCGATCGCTTCTCGGTGCCGGTGGTGGTGGGGGTGTGGAGCGCCGCGGGGGTGCTGCTGATGCTGGTCACCGCGCTGCGCTGGCCGGCCCGGACGACCGTCGACGCCGCCGTGAAGGCCGCTGACCTGGCCAATGCCGCCACCGGTCCGCAGCCGGACGACCGGCCCGGCACGGCGCCGACGCGGGTCGGCGAGCAGGCCGGTCACCGGCACGCTGTGACGTGATCGGCCGGGCGGCGGCGCTCGTGGCACCGCCACACCTGGCAGGATGGAACGGTGAATTCCGCAGGCGAGTCCCGGCCCGTTCCGTCGATGACCCTCTTCGAGGCCGTCGGCGGTGAGCCCACCTTCCGCAGGTTGGTCGACAGGTTCTACGCCGGCATCGCCACCGACCCGCTGCTGCGGCCGATGTACCCGGAGGACGACCTCGGGCCGGCCGCCGAGCGGATGACGCTCTTCCTGATGCAGTACTGGGGCGGCCCGAACACCTACTCCGCCCAGCGGGGGCACCCCCGGCTGCGGATGCGGCACGCACCGTTCCGGATCGGCGCGGCCGAGCGGGACGCCTGGCTGCGCCACATGCGCCACGCGGTGGACGAGTTGGCGCTGCCGCCGGAGACCGCCACCGCCCTCTGGGACTACCTGGAGCGGTCGGCCTACTTCATGGTCAACGTGATGGAGGACCCGGCCTCCGGCTGACCGCACCGGCCGCCCGCTCAGAGCAGGGCGCCCTCGTCGTGCAACCAGTCGACGAAGGTGGTCGCCACTGCCGCCCCGCAGTCCAGCATCTCCACCAGCAGGGCATCGTGCGCCCCGGCACCGAGCGGCACCTGCAACTCGGCGTAGATGGGCAGTTGGCCGCGCTCGGTCGGGTCACCGACATAGGCCTTGCAGAACCGCCGGGTGTGGTTCCACTCGTTGACCACCCGGTAGGCCCGGTCTGCCCAGTCCGGCGGGACGGTCGCGTGTGGACGGGCCCGCATCACCAGGATCTCGTCCTCGGGGCCCTCGAGGGTGACCAGCACCGCGTGCCGTTCCCACATGGCCAGCAGGTTGCCGTCGCCGTCGGCCAGATAACGCACGTCGAGCAGATCGAGCGCGTCACAGACCCGGGCGAGGGTGACCGGTGCCACGGAGACCGGCCGGTCGGTCACCACCGGCCGCTCGCTGACCGGACAGTCGTCCGCCGGCTGGCGGGGGGACGGTGGCCCCACCCGGACACTGTCCACCGTGATCCCGCTTCGAGTTTCCGAGTCGCCGCCAGCGGCGGGACCAGGGCGCCATGACCACCACGGCATCGCTCGCGCACCTCACTCCCCAGCGGATCCAATCGCCTACGGTGCGTTGGATCCGAGGATGGACGGTACCCGGACAGCCGGGTTGAGACACCCCCCCAACGGCAGCCCCAGTCCGGAAGAATGAGCCGGGGTCATACTTTCGGCTGATCCCGTACCGGACGAATTGCGAGATCGGGAACTTTCCGCGACCAGGCGGCTCCGTATGGTCCCACCAGGCCGACCCACCGACCGGCCACCCGGACCTGGACCTCCCTCGCCCCACCGCCACCGGCCGGGCCGAGGAATCCCATCCGGACCAGACCCTGCACCAGTCGTTGGGTCACCTCCACCGGCTCGGTCGGCCCGGTGTCCGGGGTGACGGTCACCGCGACATGGTCCAACAGCGCGTCCCGCAGCATCCGCTGCCCCACCGCGCGACCGCGTACCCCCTCGGTGGCGGCGGCACGCAGGGTGCCCGCCGCCGCCTCGGCGATCCCTCTCAGCTCGGCGGCGGGCAGCGCCTCGACCGGTCGACTCGCCGCCGGGGGCAGCGGCCAGCGCCACCGGTCGTCCCGGGCCGGGGGCAACGGCCAGGGCCACCGGTCGCCGTCGGCCAGGGCATCGCCGGCCGCGGGCGGCCCGGCGTCGGCCGGGGCCAACCGGGCCAGCAGCTCGGCCGCGACCACCGTGACGTCGGCCGGGGCCCGCCCCGCCACCGTCCGGACCACAAGCACGTCCCACGGCAACCGGGCCCAGAGGGCGGTACGGCCGACATCGGCCAGCGGGCGCAACCGGACCACCGTGGCCGGGTCGAAGCGCACCAGCCGGGCGAGGAAGGCCCCCGCGTCGGCCGTGTCCCCGCGCCCGGCGTGGGCGACGTCCCCGCGCCCCGCGTCGGCCGCGCCTGCGTGAACCGGGTGGGGAGTGTCCCCGCGCCCCTGGTGGGCGGGCGACCCGGCGTTCACGCCGCTCCGCCGGTCAGGGCCCACGACGCCAGGAAGGCCCGCTCGTCGTCGCTGAGCCGGCGGGGCCGCTTCTCGACCAGGTCGAACGGGACCAGCACCGAACGGGCGGTGCTGGCCAGCACCGCACCGTCGTACAGCTCGTAGGCGACGGTGAACGAGGCGGCCCGGATCCGCTCCACCCACAGCTCGATCCGGACGGTCGGCGCGGCCTCGGCGGTCGCCCGGCCGAGCGCGTAGTCGACCGGGCGCAGGTAGTCGACCTCGTGTCGGCGGATGACGACCCCGTCGGCGAACGAGCCGACCCCCCACGCCTTGCCGCCGGCGAACATCAACGCCACCCGCGCCTCCTCGTACAGGGTGAGGAAGCGCGAGTTGTTGACGTGGCCGTACGCGTCCAGGTCGGACCAGCGCAGGGTGCAGTGGTAGACGAAACGGTCCGCCATGTTCAGTCGCGGGTCAGCTTGCGGTAGGTCACCCGGTGCGGGCGGGCCGCCTCGGCGCCGAGCCGGTCGATCTTGTTCTTCTCGTACGCGTCGAAGTTGCCCTCGAACCAGAACCACTTCGACGGGTTCTCGTCGTCGCCCTCCCAGGCCAGGATGTGGGTGGCGACCCGGTCGAGGAACATCCGGTCGTGGGAGATCACCACGGCGCAGCCGGGGAACTCCAGCAGCGCGTTCTCCAGGCTGGACAGCGTCTCGACGTCCAGGTCGTTGGTCGGCTCGTCGAGCAGGATCACGTTGCCGCCGATCTTGAGGGTCAGCGCCAGGTTGAGCCGGTTGCGCTCGCCACCGGAGAGCACCTTGGTCGGCTTCTGCTGGTCGGGCCCCTTGAACCCGAACGCCGCGATGTACGCCCGGGACGGCATCTCGACCTTGCCCACCATGAGGTAGTCCAGCCCGTCGGAGACGACCTCCCAGACGGTCTTGTCGCCGTCCAGGCCCTCGCGGTTCTGGTCGACGTACGACAGGGCGACGGTGGGGCCGACCCGGACCTCGCCGCTGGTCGGCTGCTCCAGCCCGACGATGGTCTTGAACAGGGTGGTCTTGCCGACGCCGTTCGGGCCGATGATGCCGACGATGCCGTTGCGCGGCAGCGAGAACGACAGGTCGTCGATCAGCAGCCGGTCGCCGAAGCCCTTGCCGAGCTGGTTGGCCTCGATCACCGTGCTGCCCAGGCGCGGGCCCGGCGGGATCTGGATCTCCTCGAAGTCCAGCTTGCGGGTCTTCTCCGCCTCGGTGGCCATCTCGTCGTAGCGGTCCAGGCGGGCCTTGGACTTGGTCTGGCGGGCCTTGGCGTTGGAGCGGACCCACTCCAGCTCCTCGGTGAGCCGCTTCTTCATCTTGGCGTCCCGGCGACCCTCGACGGCCAGCCGGGCGGCCTTCTTCTCCAGGTAGGTGGAGTAGTTGCCCTCGTAGCCGATGGCCCGGCCCCGGTCCAGTTCCAGGATCCAGCCGGCCACCTTGTCCAGGAAGTACCGGTCGTGGGTGATCGCCATGACGGTGCCGGCGTACTTGGCCAGGTGCTGCTCAAGCCAGGAGACGCTCTCCGCGTCCAGGTGGTTGGTGGGCTCGTCGAGCAGCAGCAGGTCGGGTGCCTCCAGCAGCAGCTTGCACAGCGCGACCCGGCGGCGCTCACCACCGGAGAGCTGGGTCACGTCGGCGTCCGGCGGTGGGCAGCGCAGCGCGTCCATGGCGAGTTCGAGCTTGGAGTCGATGTCCCACGCGTCGGCGTGGTCCAGCTCCTCCTGGAGCCGGCCCATCTCCTCCATCAGCTCGTCGGAGTAGTCGGTGGCCATCTGCTCGGCGATGGCGTTGAACCGCTCCAGCTTGGCCTTGGTCTCGGCGACCGCCTCCTCGACGTTGCCGAGCACGGTCTTGCTGTCGTTGAGCGGGGGCTCCTGGGCGAGCATGCCGACGGTGTAGCCGGGCATGAGCCGGGCCTCGCCGTTGCTCGGCTTGTCCAGCCCTGCCATGATCTTGAGGAGGCTGGACTTGCCGGCGCCGTTCGGACCGACCACACCGATCTTGGCCCCCGGCAGGAAGCTCAGCGTCACGTTGTCGAGCACGACCTTGTCGCCGTGCGCCTTGCGCGCCTTTTCCAGGACGTAGATGTACTGGGCCACGGTGCGGGCTACCTCCGTCGATTGCTGTCGCCTCGGGCGGCGGCGCGGCGCGGGCTGCGACCTTCGCCCGCCGCCGCCGGCCGGGGGCCGGCCACGCGCACGCCATAGTCAATCCTGACAGGTACGGCCCGCCGCGCCCACATCACCCCGCCCCGGCAGCGGTACGGCGTGCCGCGTTGCGGCAGCGCGGTATAACTGGTTAGCGTCTTTGTATGACCAAGAAGATCGCGGTGAGCCTGCCGGACGACGTCGCGGAGCGGTTGGCCCGGGAGCCGAACGTCTCCGCCTTCGTCGCGCGGGCGGTGCGTCGTCAGATGGCCGGTGAGCAGACCCGGGCGGTCCTCTCCCACGCCGGGTTCGCGATCACCGACGAGGACGTGGCCCGGGCCCACGCGGAGATGCAGCAGCTCGCCGCCGGCATCACGCCCGAGCTTCGCGAGCAGGCCACGCGAGTCCAGACAGAGGTACGCGCCGCGCGGGCCAGGGCCCGCCGGTGACGCAGTTCGGCCTGGCGCTCGACACCGCCGCGCTGCTTGCCTACTCGTCCGGCGCCAGGGCCGTCGGGGTGCGGATCGCCGAGGCCGCCGACTACGCCCGGGACGTGCTGGTACCCGGCCTCTGCCTGGCACACGCCCACGAGCGGGCCACGGTCGCGCAGTGGGAACTGCTCGAACTGCTCGCCGCGCTGCCCCAGGTGCAGGTCACTGCGGTGGAGCCGGACATGTGCAGCTACCTCGGCGGCTGGTCGCGCCGGATGAGCGGCCGGCTGGATCTGGCCCAGCTCGCCATGGAAGCCGCCACCAACCCCCTGGTGCCGATCATGACGGACCGGCGGGAACTGCTCGCTGAGGTGTTACCCAAGCAGTGGCCGGTCATCGACCTCTGAGCAGGCGATGTCGACAAGATCACGGTACGGGTTCAGCAGGCGTGGTACGGGTAGGTAACTGCGGCACTGGGTCCCAGAGGCCGCAGCTACGCTCAGTACGCTCATCGCGGTGGACCCGTCAGCACCCGGAGGTGGCCGATCGTGACCGTCCGTAGCTCCTTTGTCGTTGTGGCCAACCGACTGCCGGTCGACGAGGTGAGCACACCTGAGGGACGGCAGTGGCGACGCAGCCCGGGTGGGCTGGTCACCGCGCTGCACCCCGTCCTCGCCGAGCATCGGGGCACCTGGGTCGGCTGGGCCGGTGGCACCGGCGCCGCCCCGGAGCCGTTCGACCTGGAGGGCATCCGACTGCACCCGGTGCCGTTGAGTGCCGAGGAGTTGGAACGCTACTACGAGGGCCAGTCCAACGCGACCATCTGGCCGCTCTACCACGACGCCGTCGAGACCCCCGCCTACAAGCGCCGCTGGCGGGAGGCGTACCGGCTGGTCAACGCCCGGTTCGCAGAGGCCGCGGCGGACGTCGCGGCCGAGGGCGCGACGGTCTGGGTGCAGGACTACCAGCTCCAGCTGGTCCCGGCGATGCTGCGCGAGCTGCGGCCGGATCTCAAGATCGGCTTCTTCCTGCACATCCCGTTCCCGCCGATCGAGTTGTTCATGCAGATGCCGTTCCGCACCGAGATCCTGCGCGGTCTGCTCGGCAGTGACCTGGTCGGTTTCCAGCAGCGGTTGGCCGCGCAGAACTTCGTCCGGCTGGCCCGGCACCTGCTCGGCCTGCGCTACGAGGGCCAGATGATCCAGGTCGACGGGCGGCAGGTGAAGGCCGGCGCGTTCCCGATCTCCATCGAGACCAGGGAGATGGAGCGGCTGGCCGAGGACCCGGCGATCCAGGCGCGGGCCAAGCAGATCCGCGAGGAGCTGGGCAACCCCAAGACGATCATCCTGGGCGTGGACCGGCTCGACTACACCAAGGGCATCGAGCTCAGACTCAAGGCTTTCCGCGAACTTCTTGCTGACGGAAAGTTGACAGTTCCGGACGCGGTTATGGTGCAGGTCGCCACCCCCAGCCGCGAGCGCGTGGAGCACTACCAGGCACTTCGTGTCAAGGTAGAACGCGAGGTTGGTCGGATTAATGGCGAATTCGGCAGGGTCGGCGTGCCTGCGGTGCATTATCTGCATCAGTCGTACAGTCGCTCCGAACTGGCCGCGATGTACGTCGCGGCCGACGTGATGATGGTGACCCCGCTGCGAGACGGAATGAACCTGGTGGCCAAGGAGTACGTCGCGTCGCGCGCCGACCAGGGCGGTGCGCTCGTGCTCAGCGAATTCGCGGGCGCGGCCACCGAGCTGCGTCAGGCGTTCCTGTGCAACCCGCACGACCCCGACGCCGTCAAGGACGCCCTCCTGCGGGCTGTACACGTAGAGAAGCCGGAGGCCCGTCGACGCATGCGGATCATGCAACGTCATCTGCGCACCCACGATGTGGGGCACTGGGCGAATTCCTTTTTGACCGAGTTGGGCGCACCGGGGACGGAGGCCGAGTGAACGCCCCCACCGCCGAGATCATCACCCCCGCCGCCGGGACGATGGACCCGGAGCTGCTCGCCGCGATCGGCCGGATCGCCCGCGTACCACAGCTCCTGGTCGCCTGCGACTACGACGGCACCCTCGCGCCGATCGTCGAGGACCCGAGCAAGGCGGTGCCGCTGCCCGAGTCGGTCGCCGCCGTCCGGGCGCTGGCCGCGCTGCCGCAGACCACAGTCGCGGTGGTCTCCGGGCGCGCGCTGCGCGACCTGGCCGCGCTGTCCCGGCTGCCCAACGAGATCCACCTCGTCGGCAGCCACGGCTCCGAGTTCGACATCGGCTTCGTCGAGCGGCTCTCCCCCGAACTGGTCGCGGTCCGCACCCGGCTGCGCGACGCGCTGCGCGAGATCGCCGTCGCCCACCCGGGGGTACGGCTGGAGCGCAAGCCGGCCAGCGTCGCGGTGCACACCCGCGGGGTCGACCCGCAGGTCGCCGCCGCCGCCGTCGAGGCGGTCCGCAACGGGCCGGCGAAGTGGGACGACGTCACCGTCACCCAGGGCAAGGAGGTCATCGAGCTGTCGGTGGTCGCCACCCACAAGGGCACCGCGGTCGACCAGCTCCGGACCCAGCTCTCGGCCAGCGCGGTGCTCTTCATCGGCGACGACGTCACCGACGAGAACGCCTTCGGCAACCTGCACGGCCCCGACCTGGGCATCAAGATCGGCCCCGGCGACACCCAGGCGCACTACCGGGTGGCCGAGCCGATCGAGGCGGCCCGCGCGCTCGGTCTGCTGCTGGAGACCCGCCGGCACTGGCTCTTCGGCGAGCGGGCGGTGCCTATCGAGCGGCACTCGATGCTGGCCAACGGCCGTACCGTCGCGCTGCTCACCCCCGAGGCCAAGGTCAGCTGGCTCTGCCACCCCAAGCCCGACTCGGCGGCGATCTTCGCCGACCTGGTCGGCGGCAGCCCGGCCGGGCACTTCACGGTCGGGCCGGAGCGCGGCGGAATCCCGCTGGGCCAGCGTTACCGCAACGGCACGATGACCGTCGAGACCCGCTGGTCGGGGCTCACCGTCACCGACTGGCTGGACCTACCGGCCCGGGAGACCACCCCGGACGGCCCGGCGGTCATCACCGGTGACTCCACCCTGGTCCGGGTGCTCACCGGCTCAGGCCGGGCCCGGATCGAGTTCGCCCCGCGCCCCGAGTTCGGCCAGGTCGCCACCCAGCTCCAGCCGATGGACGACGGCCTGCTGGTGCTCGGCTCCAACGAGCCGGTCGCGCTCTACTCCCCCGGGGTGTCCTGGCAGGTCCGCAACGACGGCGGGTACCAGACCGCGCACGCCGTGGTCGACCTCTCCGCCACCGGCGGCCGGGTGGTGCTGGAGCTACGCTTCGGCACGCACAGCCTGGAGGACCACACGGTCGCCATCCACGACCGGCAGGCCAGGGCCGAGCAGCCCTGGAAGGACTGGGTGGCCTCGCTACGGCTGCCCGCCACCGCCCGGGACCTGGTCGCCCGCAGCGCGCTCACCCTGCGCGGGCTCTGCCACGAGGCGACCGGCTCGATCCTGGCGGCGGCGACCACCTCGCTGCCGGAGGAGCTGGGCGGCGTCCGCAACTGGGACTACCGGTACTGCTGGCTGCGCGACGCGGCGATGACCGCGCGGGCCCTGGTCGACCTCGGCTCGATCGAGGAGGCCGAGGCGCTGCTGCGCTGGGTGGACGGCTGCATCGAGCGCACCGGCGGGCACCCCGAGCGGCTGCACCCGCTCTACACCGTCGACGGTTACGAGCTGGGTGCCGAGGCGGTCATCGACACCCTGCCCGGGTACGCCGGTTCCCGGCCGGTCCGGGTCGGCAACCTCGCCAACCACCAGCTCCAACTGGACGTCTTCGGGCCGATCGCCGATCTGATCGCGGCCGTCGCCGACGCCCGGGGTTCGGTCCGCGACGACGAGTGGCGGGTGCTCGACAACATGGTCGAGGCGGTCCGTCGCCGCTGGCACGAGCCCGACCACGGCATCTGGGAGGCCCGCCTCCCACCTCGGCACCACATCTTCTCGAAGGTGATGTGCTGGATGACCGTCGACCGGGCCCTGCACGTGGTGCGTCAGCACGACGGCGAGGACCGGCCGGAGTGGGTCGAACTGCGCGACCGGATCGGTGCCAACGTGCTGGAGAACGGCTGGCACGAGGAGGTCGAGGCGTACAGCGTCGCGTACGGCGACGAGGACATGGACGCCTCCTCGCTCTGGATCGGGCTCTCCGGCCTCCTCCCGGGGGACGACCCGCGCTTCCTCTCCACCGTGCTCAAGATCGAGGCGGATCTGCGCAGCGGTCCGGTCGTCTACCGGTACCACTGGGACGACGGCCTGCCCGGCCGGGAGGGTGGCTTCCACATCTGCACGGCGTGGCTGATCGAGGCGTACCTGCGCACCGGTCGGCGCACCGACGCCGAGGAGCTGTTCGCCCAGATGGTCGACACCGCCGGCCCGACCGGGCTGCTCCCCGAGCAGTACGACCCGCTTGCCGAACGCGGGTTGGGCAACCACCCGCAGGCGTACAGCCACCTCGGGCTGATCCGCTGCGCCCTGCTGCTCGACAACATGCTCAAGCAGTGATCTGAACAGCACCGACGACGGCCGGGAGGAGCCACTCCCGGCCGTCGTCGCGTTCGTACCGTCCCGCAGCGCCTACCGTCCCGCTGACCGCCGCCCCGGGCCCGACGGTAACCGCCCCGGGTCCGGTGGTCAGCGCCGCGGGTCTCTCGGCACGGCGACGAGGCTCGGCACCGTGTGGCGGGCTCCAGAGCTGACATTCGCGTGCTTTGGAGCTGATGACGTATGCGACTCACCCGCGCTGCTGCTGCCCGCGACGGTCGACGACCAGGCTGACGACCCGGTCCCACACCGCCGCGAGCGATTCGTTGACGTCATCAGGTCCAAAGGGGCCGCGCACGGTCATAGTCGGCCGGCCGGCACTGCTCGTCGCTGCTGCCAGTCGCCGTCCCTCGGCCCGGCGGTCAGGTGGTGAGGGCGTCGACCACGTCGCCGATCACCACGATGGCCGGTGGACGCAGACCCGCCTCGACGACGTCCGCCGCCACCGCGCCGAGGGTCGAGCGGAGGCTCCGCTGGCTCCCCGTGGTGCCCTCCTGGATCACCGCGACCGGGGTCGCCGCGTCCCGGCCGTGGTGGGTCAGGACGGCGGTGATGGCGGCCAGGTTCTTCAGCCCCATCAGCACCACGAGGGTGCCGCGCAGGCCGGCGAGGGCCTCCCAGCGCACCAGGGAGACCGGCGAGTCCGGGGCGACGTGCCCGGAGACCACTGTGAACTCGTGCGCCACCGACCGGTGGGTGACCGGGACACCAGCCGCCGCCGGCACGGCGATCGCACTGGTCACCCCCGGCACCACGGTCACCGGTACGCCGGCCGCCGCGCAGGCCAGCAGCTCCTCCCCGCCACGGCCGAAGACGTACGGGTCACCGCCCTTGAGCCGGACCACGACCTTCCCGGCGAGCGCCCGGTCGACCAGGATCCGGTTGATCTCCTCCTGCGCGCGGGACGGCCCGTAGGGGATCTTGGCGGCGTCGACCAGCTCGACGTCGGGGCGCAACTCGTCCAGGAGCAGCCCGGGGACCAGCCGGTCGGCGACCACCACGTCCGCCTCGGTGAGCAGCCGCCACCCCTTCACGGTGATCAGCTCCGGGTCGCCCGGTCCCGCGCCGACAAGCGACACCCGTCCGATCGGGCCGGGGGGAGGGGCCTCCCCGCTTCCCAGCCCGGCCGGTACCGGACCCTGCGCGCCCGCGGCGACCCCGACCACCACGGTCTCCCCCGGATCGGCGAGCAGCCCGGTCCGCGCGGTGAGCAGTTCCCGGACGGCGTCCCGGACACTCATCGCCCGGTGCGGGTCGCCCCCGCCCAACACGGCCACCGTCACCGGCCCGTGCCGGGTGACCGCCGGGGTCCAGGCGGTGGCCGCCGCCCGGTCGTCGGCCCGCACGCAGAAGATCCGCCGTTCGGCGGCGACCGCGCTGACCGAGGCGGCGGCGTGCGGGTCGTCCACCGCGACCTGCACCAGCCATGCGCCGTCCAGGTCGTCGGGGGCGAACCGGCGGGGCCGCCAGTGCAGCCGCCCGGCATCGACGTGCGCGCGCAGCGCCGGGGTCACCTCGGGGGCGACCAGCAGCACGTCGGCGCCGGCGTCCAGCAGGGCGGGCACCCGGCGGCTGGCCACGGCGCCGCCGCCCACCACGACCACCCGCCGCCCGGCGAGCCGCAGGCCGAGGGGGTACGGGTTGGCGCTCACTTCTCGGAGACCCCCGCCGCATCGAAGGTGGCCACCTCGTGCAGCACCCGGACCGCGCCGGTGACCACGGGCAACGCCAGCAGCGCGCCGGTGCCCTCGCCGAGCCGCAGGCCCAGGTCGACAAGCGGGTCGAGGCCGAGGTGGCGCAGCGCCACGCTGGCACCCGGCTCGGCGGAGCGGTGCCCGGCGATCATCGCGCCGACCGCGTCGGGGGCGAGGGCGGCGGCGACCAGCGCGGCGCTGACCGCGATCACCCCGTCGAGCAGCACCGGAACCCGGCGGGCCGCCGCACCGAGGATCAGGCCGGCAAGCGCCGCGTGCTCCAGGCCACCGACGGCCGCCAGCACCCCCAGCGGATCGGCCGGGTCGGGCCGGTGCCGCTCCAGCGCCGCCCGCACCACGCCGACCTTGCGCCGGTACGTCTCGTCGTCCACCCCGGTCCCCCGGCCGGTCGCCTCGCCCGGGTCCACCCCGGTGAAAGCGGCGATCAGTGCGGCGGACGGCGTGGTGTTGGCGATCCCCATGTCCCCGGTGAGCAGCACACCCGCCCCGGCGTCGACCAACTCGTCGGCGACCCGGATGCCGACCTCGATCGCCGCCCGCGCCTCGTCCCGGGTGAGTGCGGCGGTGACCGTCATGTCCCGGGTGCCCCGCCGCACGTTCGCGTCGACCAGGCGCGGCGGCGCGAGGACGGCACCGGTCGGGCCGCCCGCCGGGCCGGCGGTGCCGGCGGTCGCCTCGGGTGGGAATGACAGCGGGGTGGCGACCCCGACGTCGACCACGGTGACCGAGGCGCCGGCCTGCCGGGCGAACGCGTTGACCACCGCCCCGCCGGCCAGGAAGTTTCCGATCATCTGGGCGGTGACCTCCTGCGGCCACGGGGTGACCCGCTGGGCGTGCACGCCGTGGTCACCGGCGAAGATCGCCACCGCCGCCGGTTCGGGCAGCGGGGGCGGGCAGGCTCCGGCCAGGCCGGCCAGGCGTACGGACAGCTCCTCCAGGGCACCGAGTGAGCCGGCCGGCTTGGTGAGCCGGGCCTGGAGGTCCCGGGCGGCGGTCATCGCCGACCCGTCGAGCGGACCGATCGCCGCGATCGTCGTCTCCAGCATCATGCCTCCAGGATCTCCGCCAGTATCTCGATGAACGCGTCGGTGGTCGCCGGGTCGCGGACGGCGATCCGCAGCCAGTCCGGTCCCAGCCCGGGGAAGGTGTCGCCGCGTCGGACGGCCCAGCCGCGCTCGCGCAGCAACTGGCGTAGCCGGTCGGCCCCGGGCCGGTGGATCAGGACGAAGGCGCTGGCCGGGCGGCCCGCGACGCGTACCCCGGGCAGAGCCGACAGGCGGGTCACCAGGTGCTCGCGGTCGGTGGCGAGCCGGGCGGCGACGGCGCGCTCGACGGCGACGGCGGTCGGCGACGCGACTGCGGTGGCGGCGGCCAGCGCCGGGGTGGAGACGGCCCAGAGCGGCTGGGCGGCGGCCAGCCGTTCCAGCAGGGCGGCCTCGCCCAGCAGGTAACCGATCCGCAGGCCCGCCAGCCCCCAGGTCTTGGTGAGGCTGCGCACCACCACCAGGCCGGGCAGGTCCCGACGATCGGCGAGCGACTCCGGCTCACCGTCGACGCCGGGTACGCCGGTGGTGTCGGAGAACGCCTCGTCGATGACGAGCACCCGGCCGGGGCGGGCCAGCCCGGCCAGGTCGGCGGCGGGGTGCAGCACGGAGGTCGGGTTGGTCGGGTTGCCGATCATGACCAGGTCGGCGTCGACCGGCACCCGGGCCGGGTCGAGCCGGAAACCGTCGGCGGCGTCGAGCAGCACCCGCTCGACCTGGTGGCCTGCGGCCCGCAGAGCAGCCTCCGGCTCGGTGAACTGCGGGTGCACCACCACCGGCCGGCGTACCCCGGTCAGGGCGCGGGCGAGCAGCACGAAGCCCTCGGCGGCACCGGCGGTGAGCAGCACCTCCGCCGGTGGACGGCGGTGCCGGGCGGCGACGGCGGCGCGGGCCGGGCGGGGGTCGGGGTAGCCGGCCAGGTCGGCGAGGGCGGCCGTGATCGGGTCGGCCAGCCAGTCCGGCATCGGGTCCCGGCGGACGTTCACGGCCAGGTCGACCAGGCCGGGGGCGGCCTCGGCGTCGCCGTGGTGGGCGAGGTCCGGCTCGGTGCCGGTGGCCGGCGCGGTGCCTGTCGGTTGCCCTTGCATGACCGCGATCCTGCCGGGAAGCCGACGCCTGGGACAGCCGATCCGGGCGTGGGCCACATCACGGGACTCGACCAACTCCGGAGCGTTCATGAATTCTTCTCATGGATGAATCGGAAATGTCATAACTTGACCAGGTGAGCAATCGATCCTTCGCCGCCGCAGGTCGTTCCGTTCCACTCCTCCGCGCCGGGCTGATCGCCGGCATCGTGCTCGCCGCCGTGGCGTACCCGCTGGCCGCCGTGACAGGCCTGGGTGCCAAGGCCACCGCGCACGCCGTGGAGCACAAGACGAACATCCTGCGCACCGCCCTGCCCGCCGAGACGTCCTACCTCTACGCCCCGGACGGCACGACGATCCTGACGATGTTCTACGAGGAGTACCGGCAGTACACCAAGTTGTCGGACATGTCGCCGAACATCCAGCAGGCCATCGTCGCCGCCGAGGACAACCGCTTCTACCAGCACCGGGGGGTCGACCCCAAGGGCGTCGCCCGCGCCTTCGTGGCCAACGCCCGTTCCAGCGGCGTCTCCCAGGGCGCCTCCACGCTGACCATGCAGTACGTCCGGATGGCGCTGCGGGACAGTTCGCAGACGCCACAGGAGGTGCAGGAGGCAACCCAGCAGACCAGCCTGCGCAAGGTCAAGGAGATGCGGATGGCGCTGGACATCGAGAAGGAGCTGACCAAGGAGCAGATCCTGGAGCGCTACCTCAACTCGGCGTATTTCGGCCACCGGGCGTACGGCATCTACGCGGCGGCGCAGATCTTCTTCTCCAAGACCCCGGCCACCCTCACCCCGGTCGAGGCGGCCACCCTCGCCGGCCTGGTCAAGTCGCCCTCCGAGTACGACCCGCTCAGCTCGGACCAGAAGGAGGCCACCGGCCGGCGCAACTACGTCCTCGACAAGATGGCCCAACTCGGCTACCTGTCCCCGGACGCCGCCGCGGTCGCCAAGAGCGAACCGATCCGCACCCGGCCCACCACCCCGCCCAACGACTGCGCCTCGATACCCAGTAGGTACAACACCTGGGGCTTCGCCTGCGACTACGTGAAGAACTGGTGGAGCGCGCAGCCCGCGTTCGGGGAGAACCGGCTGGAACGGATGGACAAGCTGCGCCGGGGCGGCTACCGGATCGTGCTGAGTCTCGACCCCAAGGTCCAGGCCGCCGCCGAGAAGAACGTCGGCGCGAAGGACGGGGTCGGCAGCCCCTTCGCCAACGGGATCGTGGTCGCCGAACCGGGCACCGGGCGGATCAAGGCGATGGCGGTGAACCGGACGTACTCGCTGGACGTCAGCGAGAACGGACCCAGCTCCAACCCCGAGGCCGACCCCAAGACGAAAGCAAACTATCCGAACACGGTGGCCCCGCTGCTCGGCGGCGGCACCCTCCCCGGCTACCAGGCCGGCTCGACGTTCAAGATGTTCCCGATGCTGGCCGCCCTGGACGCCGGGATGCCACTGTCCACGGCGTTCGACTCGCCGTACCGGTACAAGTCGGCCGTCTACGACGGCTGGGCGCCGTCCAACGCCAGCGGGGCGATGACCGGCCGGCAGACCATGTGGTCCGGATTCGGCAAGTCGGTGAACACCTACTTCGTCCAGTTGGAGGAGAAGATCGGCGCGGACCGGGGGGTGCACCTCGCCGAGCAGTTGGGGCTGCGCTGGCGTACCGACGTCGACAAGGAGCAGGCGTCGCCCGCCAAGGCGAAGAAGTGGGGCGCGTTCACCCTGGGTGTCTCCGACGCCACCCCGCTGGAGATGGCCAACGCGTACGCCGCGATCGCCGCCGACGGCCGGTACTGCGAGGCGATGCCCGTCAACTCGATCACCAACCGGGACGGCACCCCGGCCACCTACAAGACCGCCGGGGGCATCGAACGGGAGGTCGCGAAGCCCCGCTGCCGCCAGGTGGTCAACGCCGACGCGGCCCGCGCCGCCACCGACGCGGCCCGCTGCCCCACCGGCGACACCCCGGCCAAGGGCACCTGCGGCGGCTGGTCGACGGCGGACAGCGTCCGCCGCACGGTGGGCCGCCCGGTGGCCGGCAAGACCGGTACCACGGACAGCACCAGGTCAGCCTGGTTCGTCGGCTACACCCCGGAACTGGCGGCGGCGAGCTTCATCGCCGACCCGGACAACCCGTTCAACGCCGTCGGCGACGGGCAGTCCCAGGTCCCGGTCAACGCGGTCGCCCAGACCCTGCGGGACGGCCTCAAGGGCACCCCGACCCGCCAGTTCACCCCACCGTCGGACGCCATCGTCGGCTGACACCCGGATGCTGGCGTTGGGGGTGAGACCCGGGCCGCCGGGCGGTGGTGGTCAGGCCGGGGCGGCGACGCCCTCGACCGGCGAGGGCAGCGCCGCCGCCGTCACCAACCGGGTCGCGATCTCGGGGTACGCCGCCCAGTGCAGGCCGAGCTGGGAGGCGTGCACGCCCCGCCAGACGAAGCCCTCGGGCGTGCCACCCTCCCAACTCCAGGCGGCCCGCGGCCCCGACCTGGGAGTGAGCACGGCACCGTGCTGCTTGTAGCCGACCACGGTCGCCCCGGTGCCGGCGACCACGCTGTCGGACTGGGCGACCGCCTCCCGGTAGCCCACCACCAGGCCGTCCCGACTGCCGCCGATCGCGTCCAGCACCCCGCACATCGGCAACCCGTCCAGCTCGCGGGCCAGCCACAGCAGGCCGGTGCCCTCGGCGACCACCGGACGCCCGGTGCGGGCCAGCTCGGCCACCGCGATGCAGAGCCGCCGGTTCGCCGAGAGATCCCGCGCGTACGACTCGGGCAACGCGCCGCCGACGACAAGCGCGCGGGTGCCGGCGGGCAGCGCCTCGTCGCGTAGCGGGTCGACGGTGACCACCTGCGCCCCGGCGGCCCGGAGCAGCTCGGCGACCTCCGGGTGGCCGTAGCTGCCACCCGGTCCCCCGGCGAGTGCCACCACCGGCGCGTCCCCGGCCGGAGCCGTGGTGGCCGGAGCCCCGGGGACGGGCGACCACGGTGGGACGGAGAGCGCCGGGGCGGAACGGGCCAGCGCGAGCAGGCGCTCCAGGTCGACCGTGCCGGCAACCGCCTCCCCGAGCCGGCGGACCGCCCGGGTCGCCTCGGCGTCGCGGGCGAGGACCGGCACCACACCGTGCCGGCGCGAGGGGAGCACCGGGGGAAGCTCGTGGCGACGCAGCGCGCCGTAGACCGGCATCCCGACGTCGTCGAGCGCCTCCCGGAGCATGGACTCGTGCCGGCCGGAGGCGACCTGGGTCAGGATCACCCCACCCAACCAGAGCTGCTCGTCGTACGAGCGGAAGCCGTGCACCAGGGCGGCCACCGACTGCCCCATCGCCGCCACGTCCACCACCAGCACGACGGGGCTGCGCAGCGCGGTCGCGACGGCGGCGGTGGACTCCGCGTCGGGCCGGCCGGCGACCGAGTCGTACAGGCCCATGGTGCCCTGGACCAGGGCCAACGCGGCGCCCTCGGCACCGTACGCGAAGAGTGGCCCGAGCCGGTCGGCGCCGACCAGCCGGGGGTCGAGGGTGCGGCCGGGGCGACCGGCGGCCAGGCCGAGGTACGCGGCGTCGACGTGGTCCGGGCCGACCTTGAAACCGGCGACGTCGAGCCCCCGGTCGGCGAGGGCCGCGAGCAGGCCGACGGAGAGCGCGTTGGTGCCGTGACCGGAGGACGGCGCGCTGAACACGAGGCGCGGCACGGCGGTCATCATCGACTCCTCGGTGGCGACGGGTGGTGGCGCGCGGACGGCCGGGAGGAACACCGGCGGCGATCCGCTCGCGTGACCATACCCGCCCAAGCCGACGCTGGAGACCGCCGATCCGAGGCCGTACGGACCGGTCCCGGGCCGTCGCGGAGGGTGGCGTCGGTCATACGGGTAGCCTCGTGCTGTGTACCGGTTCCTGCTGACCCCACGCTGGCTGGGCATCCTCGCGTTGACCCTGGTCGCCGCCGCCGTCATGGTGCTGCTCGGCAACTGGCAGCTGGACCGCTACCGGGAACGCACCGCGGTCAACGAGCGCATCGACGCCGGCACCGCAGGCACCCCCGCGCCGCTGCGGGCCACGCTGCCCGCCCCGACCGGTGGCGCGGGCAGCGTCGGCCCGCCCCCCGCCGAGCAGGCCGAGTGGAGCCGGGTCACCGCCACCGGTCGGTACGACGCCGCGAACGTGGTCCTGGTCCGGGGTCGGACCGTGGAGAGCAAGGTCGGCTTCGAGGTGCTCGCCCCGCTGGTGCTCGACGACGGCACGGCGGTGCTTGTCGACCGGGGTTGGGTGCCGCCAGCGCCCGGTGGTGCGCTGGCCATGCCCCAGGTGCCCGCGCTGCCGACCGGTGCGGTGACAGTCGTCGGCCGGGTGCACCCCACCGAGACCGGCGGCAACGGCGTGGACCGGCGCGACGGCCGGTTGGAGACCCGTCGGGTGACCGTGGACAAGCTGGCCCGGGAACTGCCCTACCCGCTGCACGGGGCCTACCTGCTGCTCGACGAGCAGACCCCGGCGAACGACCCGGCGTTCCGGGCGGTGCCGATCGGTCACACCAACAACTGGCAGAACTTCGGTTACGTCGTCCAGTGGTGGCTGTTCGCCGCGATGACGCTCTTCGGCTACGGCTGGGTGGCCCGTCGGGAGGCCCGCCACGCCGCCGGGCTGGACGCCCCGAAGCTCCCCGTCGACCGGGCCGCCGAGCCCGTCACCCCTGCCTGAGCTGCATTCGGCGTGTGGAACCGGGCTGGTGGACCGCTCCGTCGCCCCCCCGGCCCCCACCCGACGGCCGCCCCGCCCACGTCACGCCACCACCCCCGTCACGCCACCACCCCCGTCACCCCACCACCCACGTCACCCCACCACCCACGTCGCGCCACCGCCCACGTCGCGCCACCACCCACGTCACCCCACCTCGGGCCACCGGCTCAAGGTCGGACCACCGGGCCGACACCCCCGGTCACGACAGCCCATCGGGCCGACACAATCGCTACGTCACGACGGATCACCCGCTGAGACCATCGCAAGGCCACGACGGACCACCGGGCCAGACACCACCGCAAGGCCACGACGGACCACCGACCTATGGGTGTACGTCCTTTCGAGCTGATGACGTTGGCGATTCAGCCCACCACTGGTCGGTGGTGAGTCGCCCACCACTGATCGGTGGTGAGTCGTTTACGTCATCAGCTCGAAAGGACCCGAACAGGTATACCGGCCTGCCCTCCCCTGCCGGGCTCAAGCGCGGGTCGTGGTCGTGGCATCCGCAGCGCCGACCACCGCGACCACTACCACCGCGACCACCGCGACCACCGCGACCACCGCGACCACAGCTAACACGACCGCGACACCGCCACGATTACCTCGACCACCGCCACCGCCACCACCGCCACGACCACGACCACGACGCCATCGTCGGAACGCACGACGACGCGGGAGGCGGTATGGTCCGCAACGTGTTCAACGCGCGTGAGGTGTCGTGATGACCTCCGATCCTGCCCCGTCGTACCCGTCCGATCCGCCCACGCAGGCGAGCCCCGCCTACGACCCGTGGGCACCGTCGCCGGACGTGGCCTCGACAACGGCGACGTTCCACCCGCCATCGACGCAGCCCGCACCCTCCACCGCCCAGTTCCCGACGGCAGGTTCCCCGGCAGCGCCGTTCGAGCCCGCCACCCCGCCGGAGGCCGGGCCGTACCCGGCACCGCCCGCACAGTTCTCCGCGCCGCCAGCACCATTCGCACCGCCATCCGCGCAGTTCTCCGCGCCACCCGCCCCATTCGCACCGCCCGCACAGTTCTCCGCCCCACCGGCGCAGTTCTCCGCGCCACCCGGGACCGGTCCCTATGCCGTGCCGCAGGCCGGGCCCTACCCGCCGCTGTTCGCGCCGACGGGAGCGGTGCCGGGGGCGGCAGTAGGGCACCAGCCGCCGGCGGTGCAGATCGGTGAGATCATGGTCAGCCCGCCGGTGATCCGTACCCCGGCCGGGGTGATGCCCCTGGCCGGTGCCGGCTGGTACGTGACCGACCACTGGCAGCGGGAGGAGAAGATCGCCAGTTGGGCGATCGTCTGCGCCATCCTCGGTTTCTTCTGTCTGACCATCTTCAGCCTGCTCTTCCTGCTGATCAAGGAGACGCGACACCACGGCACCGTGCAGGTGACGGTGACCAGTGGCGCCCATCAGTACGTGGCCCGCATCCCGGTCGTCGACCCGGGCCAGGTGCAGCAGATCAACAATCAGGTCAACTACGCCCGGTCGCTGTCGACGGTCTGACCCCGGGGTCGTCTTCACAAATCCCGGGCCAGCGGCCCTCCGCCCCATCGCCCCTCCGCCCCGTTAGCCCAGCGGCCTGACTACCCTGTGTCGCTCCGTCCGGTGACGGTCAATCGGCGGCTCGCCCGGCGTGCAGTGCCCGGACCGTATCGATGGTGTCGGCCTCGGCGGCCGACTTGTCGTCGCGGTAGCGCAGCACCCGGGCGAACCGGAGGGCCACCCCGCCCGGGTAGCGGGTGCTGGCGAGCACCCCGTCGAAGGCGACCTCGACCACCTGCTCGGGGCGGACCCGCACCACCCAGTCGCCGCGCTCCACGGCCAACCCGAGGAACCGTTCGGTCTGCCAACGCAGCAGCTCGTCGGTGAGGCCTTTGAAGGTCTTGCCGAGCATCACGAACTCACCGGTGCGCGGCTCCCGGGCACCGAGATGAAGATTGGACAGCCAACCCTGCCGTCGGCCGCTGCCCCACTCGACCGCCAGCACCACCAGGTCGAGGGTGTGCCGGGGCTTGACCTTGACCCAGGCGGAGCCACGCCGACCGGCGTCGTAGGGGGCGTCCGGCGACTTGACCACGACCCCCTCCTGACCGGCGTCGAGTGCGGCGGCGAACGCCGCGGCGGCCTGCCCCGGGTCGTCGACCTCGACCCGGCCGACCAGCAACGGCCCGTCGACCAGATCGGCGAGTTGGGCCCACCGCCGCCGGCCGGGCAGATCGATCAGATCGTCGCCGTCGAGGTGCAGCAGGTCGAAGAAGTACGGCGTGAGCGCGGTCGCGTCGGCCAGCGGGGTGACGTCGGTCGCCGCGGTCGCACCGGTGGCGGAGGTGGCCCCGGTCGCGGCGGCGGTGGCGCGTCTGGCCGCCCTGCTGGAGGTCTGCGGGAACGGTAACGGCCTACCGCTGAGGTCCAGCCCGATCGCCTCGCCGTCGAGCACCAGTTCCCGGGCCGGCAACGCGCGCACCGCGGCAACCACCTCGGGCACCCGCGCGGTGATCTCGTCGAGGCTGCGGGTGAAGACCGCGATCTCGTCGCCGGAGCGGTGCACCTGGATGCGAATGCCGTCGAGTTTGACGTCGACCACCGCCGGAACCCCGGTGACATCGAGGGCGGCGTCGACCGAGGGGGCGCTGGAGGCCAGCATCGGCGCGAGCGGGCGGCCCACCTGGAGCCCGAACCCGGCCAGCGCGGCGGCACCGCCGGTGCGGGCGGCCACCGCGACGGCCCGCAGGTCGCCGGCGAGCAACAGGGCCCGACGTACCGTCGCCACCGGTACCTCGGCGGCTCGGGCAATGGCGTCGGCGAGCAGACCGGCCTGTGCGCCCTGGCGCAGCTCGCCTCGGAACAGGTCGACCAGGAACCGCTGCTCATCGGCGGTGGCGACGCCGAAGAGTGCGACGAGCAGTTGCCGGCGTCGGGCCTGGGAGCCCGGACCGTGCACGGCGGCGATCTCGTCGATCGCCGCGTCGACGGCGGTCACGGTCAGGGCCGGCTCGGTGGCCGGGGGCGGCAGGTCACGCAGGCTGGCCCAGCCGACGCCGGTCTGCCGCTGGCGCAGCTCACCGGCGAGGTAGCCGGAGCCGACCGACACCTCGGACGGGTCGAGCGCCCGGAGCGCGCCGGCCAACAGCTCCACCTTGGCGCGTCGGCCGGAGGTGGCCGAGACGGCCGCGGAGGTGGCTGCCAGGTCGAGGAACCGCACGCACCTCATCCTGCCAGCCACCCCCGACATCACCCGGGCATTGCCGTACCCGGGCCGCCCGGCTCAGGCCGAGACGGGTTCCTCGACGCGCAGACCACGGGCGCGGACCCCGTCGGCGACCCGGGACAGCACCCCGTCCAGGGCGACCAGCACGGCCGAGAGCTCGCCGAGCTGTTCCTTGAGCGTGTCCTCGGGCCACGCGGAGACGTCGACGTCCCCCAGAGCGCTCACGGCGGCTTCCAGCCGCGTCATCACGTCGTTCGTACGCATGTTCGAAAGGCTATACCAGTGTGCCGTCCGACACGCCGCAAACTCCGACATCGACCCCGAAGTTACGGTTCCGCGACCTAACCGACCGGTCGCCCCTGCCCTGCCACCTTCGCCAGCAGCAACGCCTCGGCGAGGCAGACCCGGGCGAACTCGCCGAGGTGCAGGCTCTCGTTCGGGCCGTGCGCCCGCGCGTGCGGGTCCTCCACCCCGGTGACCAGGATCGCCGCCTGCGGGAACATCTCCTGGAAGGTGGCGATGAACGGGATCGAGCCGCCGATGCCGATGTCCACCGGCTCGGCGCCGTCCCAGGCGGCCCGGAACGCCGCGCGGGCGGCGTCGAACACCGGCCCCGACGCGTCGATGACGCAGGGATCACCGTCGTGCTCCAGGGTCACCACCACCCGCGCACCCCACGGCGCGTGCCTCTCCAGATGGGTACGGACCGCGTCGTACGCCCGCTTGGGGTCGTCACCCGGCGCCAGCCGTACGCTCACCTTGGCCTTCGCGGCCGGAACCAGCGCGTTCGGTGCCTCGCCGGTGGCCGGGGCGTCGATGCCGAGCACCGCCACCGCCGGTCTGGTCCAGAGCCGGTCGGTGATCCGGCCGGTGCCGATCAGCGACACCCCGTCGACCAGGCCGGCCTCGGCCCGGAACCGGTCCTCCGGGTAGTCGACGGCGGCGCCCGGCCGGCCGGTCAGGCCCTCGACGGCCACGTCCCCGGCGTCGTCGTGCAGCGTGGCCAGGAGCCGGACCAGCGCGGTCAACGCGTCCGGCACGGCACCGCCGAACATGCCGCTGTGCACCGCGTGGTCCAGGGTCCGCACCTCGACGAACAGGTTGACCATGCCGCGCAGCGAGGTGGTCAGAGCCGGTACGCCCACGTCCCAGTTGGCGGAGTCGGCGATCACGATGACGTCCGAGGCGATCTCCTCGCGGTGCTCGACGAGGAGCCGCTCCAGCGAGTCGGAGCCGTACTCCTCCTCGCCCTCGATGAAGAGCACCACACCGACCGGGAGCCGGTCGCCGAAGGCGCGCAGGGCGGCGACGTGCGCCATCACGCCGGCCTTGTCGTCGGCGGCACCGCGCCCGTAGAGGCGACCGTCCCGCTCGACCGGCTCGAACGGCGCGGACTCCCACAGCGACAGGTCGCCGACGGGCTGGACGTCGTGGTGGGCGTACAGCAGCACTGTGGGTGCGCCGGGCGGGGCGGCCCGCGTTCCGATCACCGCGGGCTGACCGCCGGAACGCACGATCCGCACGTCGAGACCGCAGCCGCGCAGCAACTCGGCGACCGCCTCGGCGGACCGCTCGACGTGCGAGTGGTCGAACCCCTCGAACGCGATGCCGGGGATGCGGACGAGGCGTTCCAGGTCGGCACGGACACCGGGCATTTCCCGCTCGACGGCGGCCCGTACCTCGGACTCGGACATGATCGGAGAGGTCATGACCGGCATGGTATGCCGGCCTTACCGGGACGTACCCGGCGAGCCGCGACCGGATGCCGGGCGGCGTACGTAGTAGTGGTCCCGGTCGTGCGGCAGGGTCGGTGCGCCGTCGACCACCAGGTCGACGGCGGCGGCGGTCCGGTCGGCCGCGAAGTGGGCCTCCTCCCCCGCGTGCCAACGCCGCAGCTCCGCCAGGAGATGTGCCCCGTCCCGGTCCAGCGCGCGGCGCAGCCGTAGCCCGGCCGGCGCGGTGACCTGCACCGACAGGGTGAGCTCCGGCCGGATCGTCGCCCGCGCCGCGCTCACCCCCTCCAGTAGCAGCACCGGCACGACAGGCACCGGCACGTCGCGGGGCAGGAACGCCCGCCGCACCCAGCTGTACCGCCGGTAGGACCCCGGTCGACCGGCCCGCAGCGGGGCCAGCACCCGCTCCTCCAGCCGGGCCCAGAAGGTGAACTGGTCGTCCCAGCCGTCGAGCAGGTCGTCGGTGTGCACCACTTGTGGTCGTCCACCGTCGGACAACCCGGCCAGGGCGTCCGCGAGGCGCGCGGTGAAGGCGCTCTTGCCCGCGCCGCTGGGCCCGTCGACGGCCACCAGTCGGGTACGGCCCAACCGCGCCGGGCCGGCGAGCACCCGCCGGGCCAGCATCGCGTACGCCTCGACCAGGGTCACCGTCACTCAGGTGACGCTAGTGGGTGTCCCCCGTGAGCCTGGTTCCGCCGTGGGGAGTGCTGTTCGTCGGGCGGTGCTCCGGGTGCCGGGGCATGATCTGGACGTGCTCAATGACGTGATGAGTCCGGGCGTGGACGCCCTGCTGGAACAGGCCCGAGCCGGGCTGCGGCGGTTGAGTCCTCAGCAGACGGTCGAGGCGGTACGGGCGGGTGCGCTGCTTGTCGACACGCGCACCGAGGGGCAGCGCCGCGAGCAGGGGGAGCTGCCCGGCGCGATCGTCATCGACCGGACGGTGCTGGAGTGGCGGCTCGATCCGGCCAGCGAGTGGCACATCCCCGAGGCGACCGGCTACGACCGGGAGATCGTGGTGGTGTGCCGGCACGGCTACAGCTCCAGCCTGGCGGCGGCCAGCCTCCAGGCGTTGGGCCTGCGCAAGGCCACCGACCTGATCGGCGGCGTGCAGGCGTGGCGGGAGGCCGGGCTGCCCCTGTCCGACCAGCCCGCCGACATCCGCCCCTGACGGTAGGTCGGCCTTCCGGGTCTGACGGTCAGCCGGCGGGCGGGGGCCGCCGGACCGGCGCGGTCAGCCCGCAGGTGGTGCGCCGGGTGGGATGAACGGCAGGTCGGCGGGGGCGCCGGCCTCGATGAGCCGCCACAGCGCGGCGGTGTCCAGGTGCTCCTCGACCAGGTCGCCGAGCAGGTCGAGGGAGCGTTCCCGGGCGGCGGCGAAGCTGGTGTCCGGCGCGACGGTGAAGCCGTGCCGCCCGGCCGACCGGGCCACCTCGGTGAGGAACCGGCGGCGGAACCCGTCGGACTCGAACGCGCCGTGCCAGTGGGTGCCGTGCACCGCGCCGAGCCGGGCGCCTTCGGGGCGACCGTCGGCGTGGTGCAGCAGCGGGGGCAGCTCCGGATCGGCGGTGGAGACGTGCCCGTGGTGGATCTCGTAGCCGCGCACCGGCACGTCGGCGGCGGTGCCGACGGCCGGGCGGACGGTCTTGACCGGGTCGAAGGTGATCTCGACGGGCAACAGGCCCAGGCCGGGGACGCTGCCCCGCCGGCTCTCCACCGGGTCATGGATGGCGGTGGCGAGCATCTGGAAGCCGCCGCAGATGCCGAGCAGCGGCCGACCGGCGGCGGCGTGTGCGGTGACGGCCTCGGCGAGCCCGGTCTCCCGCAACCAGGTCAGGTCGGCGACCGTGGACTTGGAGCCGGGCAGGACGACCAGGTCGGCGGCGGCCAGCTCGGCGGGCTCGACGGTGAGCCGGACCCGCACACCCGGCTCGGTGGCCAGGGCCTCCACGTCGGTGGCGTTGCTGATCCGGGGCAGCCGGACCACTGCGACGTCGAGCCATTCGCTGCCGTACGGGGCGGCGGGGCGGCCGAGCACCCGCCCGTAGGCGAGCGAGTCCTCGGCGTCGAGCCAGAGGTCGAGCTGCCAGGGCAGCACCCCGTAGGTGGGTCGACCGGTCACCCGGTGCAGCATGTCCAGCCCGGGGCGGAGCAGACCGAGGTCGCCCCGGAACTTGTTGATCACGAAGCCGGCGATCAGCGCCTGGTCGGCCGGGTCGAGCAGGGCCACCGTGCCGAACATCGAGGCGAACACGCCACCCCGGTCGATGTCCCCGACCACGATGGCGGGCAGACCGGCGTGCCGGGCCAGCCCCATGTTGACGTAGTCCCCGGCCCGCAGGTTGATCTCGGCGGGGCTGCCGGCCCCCTCGCAGATCACCACGTCGTACGCCGTGCGCAGCTCGGCTAGGGCCGCGTACGCCGTCTCGGCGAGCCTCGGACGCAGGGTACGGAAGTTGCCGGCGGTGACCGTGTCGACGGCCTCGCCGAGCAACACCACCTGACTGGCCAGGTCGCTGCCCGGCTTGAGCAGTACCGGGTTGAACCGCAGGTCGGGGGCGAGCCCGCAGGCGGCGGCCTGCATCGCCTGGGCCCGCCCGATTTCGCCGCCCCGCCCGTCCGGGCCGACCACCACGGCGGAGTTGTTGGACATGTTCTGCGCCTTGAACGGTGCGACGGCGACTCCCCGCCGGTGCAGCCAGCGGCAGATGCCGGCGGTGAGCACGCTCTTGCCCGCGTCGGACGTGGTGCCCGCGACGAGCAGCCCACCGCTCACCGGCGGCCCAGCAGCGCGCGGCCGGTGGCGGCGACCAGCCGGCCACCGGTCAGCGGCCATACCGCGGCCAGAGCGAGGGCGGCCAGGCCGACCTTTCCGGAGAGCCGGGCGGCCCGCTTCAGGTGCCGGGCTTCGGGGCGCGGGCCGTCGCCGAGGAACGGACGCACCTCGGACCGCCCGAAGTAGACGTTCCGGCCGCCGAGCCGGACGCCCAGCGCCCCGGCCATGGCCGCCTCGCACTGCCCGGCGTTGGGGCTGGGATGGTCGTGGCGGTCCCGTCGCCAGACCTGCCAGGCCCGCTCCCGGTCGCCGTGCACGGTGGGCGCGGCGGCGATCGTGAGCAGCCCGGTCAGCCGGGCCGGTACCAGGTTGAGCAGGTCGTCGAGCCGGGCGGCCGGGGTGCCGAACCGGGCGTAACGGGGTGAGCGGTGCCCGACCATGGCGTCCAGGGTGTTCGCCGCCCGGTAGCCGAGCAGGCCGGGCAGACCGGCGAGGGCACCCCAGAGCAACGGGGCGACCACGGCGTCGGAGGTGTTCTCGGCGACCGACTCGACTGTGGCGCGGGCCAACTCGGCCTCGTCGAGCCGGGACGGGTCCCGGCCGCAGAGGTGGCCGAGCCGGTGTCGCGCCGCCGGCAGGTCACCGGCGCGCAGGGCGGAACCCATCACCTTCGCCTCGTGGCGCAGGGTCCGGCCACCGAGTACCGCCCAGGTGCCGGCGGCAACGACCAGGACCCGGGCCACCGGGTGTCGCCGGGTGGCCCGGTCGACGGCCACGCCGAGCAGCACCGGCGCACCCACCGCGATGGCGGTGAAGAACGTTCCCGCCCGGCGATCGGCCCGGTAGACCCGACGTTCCAGGGTGCCGGCGGCCCGCCCGAAGCCGGCCACCGGATGCCAGCGCCGAGGATCGCCGAGCAGGCTGTCCAGCGCGTACCCGGCCACCAGGCCGACCGCGTTCGCCGTCGCTGTGCGCCGCCCCACACGTCACCACCTCCGGCCGGCCAGCCTAGTCCCTGGGCGGGGGCGGCCACGTCGCCGTCGCCACCCCGCCCCGCCCCTACGAGCCCCCGGCCCGCGCCCCTTCCCCGGCGCAGACCGGATCTTGCACCCTCTTCCCCGGCGCAGTTGACGGACACGGCCCGCCGCGCCCGGCAGCTGCGGGCCGGGATCTCAGGCCGGGACCGGCACCCGGCCCCGACCACGCCGAGCCCGACCCGCCGGGCCGGCAGCCACCTCGCCCGGCGTCGGGGCGACCGGGCCACTCGGCTTGCCTTCGTCGCCGGGCTCCCCCTCGTAGCCCGGCTGACCGTGCTCTGCCGGCTGGTCCTGGTCGTCCGGCTGGCCGGGATCTCCCGCCTGTCCCTCGTCGCCGGGTCGCCCGGTCGGTACCCCGGCGCCGGTCCCGCCACCAGCCCCGGCCAGCGGTCCCCGGCCCGTGCCGGTCCCGCCGCCGGCCCGGGACAGCGACCCCAGGTCGGGGTCGGTCCCGTCGTCGGGCAACGGGGACAGGTCGTCGTCGGGCTCGTGGCCGTCGGGCTCGTCGTCGAGCGGGTCGGCTGCCGGGGCGTACCTGCCGCCGGACAGGTCGTGGCCGGCACGCGGGAAACCGAAGCCGGACAGCTCGAAGTCGTCGTCGAGGGGGCGGTCGTCCGGCCTGGCGGGGGCCTGCCCGACCGGCACCGGCTCGGTCGGTTCGCCCTGCACCCGCTGGGCCGCCTCCTCGTCCTCCACCGCGCTGGTGGCCATGCTCGGCCGGTTGCGCAGGAAGCGGGACCGGCCCCGGGACAGGTCGTGCCCGACCGCGACCGCCTCCAACTCGTAGAGGACGCGGTGGTTGCCGGCGTCGTCGGTCCAGTCGCGGGTGTAGAGCCGCCCGGCCACCACCACCGGGTCGCCGACCATCACCGAGGCGGCCACCCCCTCGGCCAGCTTGCGCCAGCAGTTGACCCGGACGCGGAGGCTGTTGCCGTCCACCCACCGACCGCTGTCCCGGTTGAGGCGGCGGGCGGTCGAGGCCACCTTGAAATTGGCGACCAGGGTGTTGCTCTGCGCCGTACGACGCCACTCCGGCGCGGTCAAAACGTTACCGACGATGGTGACGTAGGTATCGAACATCGTCCCCTCCCAGGGGTCCTTGCGGATGCGATGGTGAGTCGACTCGCCACCGAGCCTGGCCCGCATGACGTCCGGCGGCGAGCACTCACCCGCGCCCTGTGGACAACCGGGCCGGCTGTGGACAACAACCTGATCAAGGTCCCGGTGTGCTAGGCCTACCGGCCCTGGAGGAGCTCCACCGGGCCGGGCCAGGATGAATTCACGAGGATCGAGGCCATCACCGCCCCGAGGGAGCGACCGGCATCGGGAGGAGGCGACCACGGCAGCACCGAGAAGACGGCAGCACCCGGAGTGAGCCCGGCCCCGACTGGGTAATGAGTTGATCAACCAAGCGCCACCAGGCACGACGTCCGACGAGAAAGGCAGTGCTGATGATTCGCAGCCCGCTCCGTACGACCGGCTCCGTCCGCACCGAGCGGGAGGTGCGGCGATGAGCGCGGTGGCGAACCCGGCGACCGTGGCCGAGTGTCTGCGGATGGGCGCGGGCTTCTCCCAGGGCGACCGGAACTGGATCGTCGAGCAGTTCGGCACCCTGGACGCCCGGCTGGCCGCCTTTCACGCCGACGCCACCGAGCTTGAGGTGTCGGTCAAGGACCGGGAGGCGCGCGGGCAGAAGGTCACCCTGGAGTGCTGGATCGCCGGCCGGCAGAAGATCGTCACCACGTCGACCGAGGTGGACCTGCGGGCCGCCCTCAACGACGCCCGGGACGACATGCGCCGCAAGCTCAACGACTCCAAGACCCGGCAGGAGCCCCGGCACAACAAGCACATCAGGGAGATGGCCCAGCCCGTCCCCGTACCGCTGCCGGACCTCGACACCGACACCGACACCGACCGGGTCGACGCCGAGACCGCCTGACCGCCCACCGGGCCGGGTCCCCGTCCGCGCGCCACGCCGGACGGGACCCGGCCCGCCCCGAACCCGTCGACGACAGGCGCGGGACGGTGCTCCACCAGGCCCCGCCGGCCCGCCCCGCAAGACCGAGCCGCCGGTCGTGGAGACGTCGACCACCACGGCCGAACCGGGGGCTACCGCCGGGTAGGCCGGCGGGCGTAGCGTCACGGTCGTGGAACAGGACGTGCTGGGGCCGCCGTACGAGCGGCAGACGATCGACCTGGGCACCGACGACGAGGGGCCGGTGGTCGCGACGCTGGTCCGCCGGCGCGCGGACAGCCCCACCGGTCGGGCGGTGCTCTACGTGCACGGCTACGTCGACTACTTCTTCCAGACCCACCTGGCCGACTTCTACGCCGCCCGTGGTTGGGACTTCTACGCCCTCGACCTGCGCAAGTACGGCCGCAGCCTGCTGCCCCACCAGACCCCGAACTTCTGCCGCGACCTGAGCGACTACTTCCCCGAGCTGGACGCCGCCGCCAGGATCATCCGCGACGGGGACGGGCACGACACCCTGCTCGTCATGGGCCACTCCACCGGCGGCCTGATCATCTCGCTCTGGGCACACGCCCGCCGCGACGCAGGGCTGGTCGACGGGCTCGTCCTGAACAGCCCCTTCTTCGACATCAACGCCCCCTGGCTGGTCCGTCGACCCCTCGCGGCGGCCGTCGCCCGGCTGGGCCGTCGCGCGCCGCACCGTGCCCTCCCCTTCGGCCTGGGCACCGTGTACGGCGAGAGCCTGCACGCCGACCATCGCGGCGAGTGGACGTACGACCTGGCCTGGAAGCCGCTCGCCGGGTTTCCGGTGCGGGCCGGCTGGCTGGCCGCGATCCGCACCGCCCAACGGCAGCTCCGCGCCGGCCTGGACATCCCCGTCCCGGTGCTGCTGGCCTGCTCGACCCGGAGCTTCCGGGGCACCTGCTGGCATGATTCGGCGGCCCTGGCCGACGCGGTGCTGGACGTGGAGCACATGGTCCGCTGGGCACCCCGGCTCGGCCGGCACGTCACCGTGGCCCGTTTCGACGGCGGCAAGCACGACCTGGTCCTCTCCGGCCAGGCCGTACGCGAGCAGGTCTTCACCGAGGTCGGCCGCTGGGCCGAAGCCTTCCTCGGTGCCGGCCCCACCCGCCCCGCCGACACCGCGCCGCCCTCCACCGCAACGGTTCCCCCCGGCGAACCGACCCCGGTCGCCCAGGCCGACCCGATCCCCGCCCCGCGTGCCGGCGACATGATCGACTCACCGGGGCCGAGGTAGCGGCAAGGCCGCAATGGTCGACTCACCTGGGCCGGGGGCGCGGCAACGAGCAGCGCGGGACACGCCGTTTCGGCCCCGGTGAGTCGATCAGGACGCCCGCCTGCCGCCCGCCGGGCCGATGGTGGGGATCAGGCGGTGGGCAGGGTCGTGAGCACCCGGTCGAGAGTGGCCACCGGGTGCCCGCCTCCGGAGCCACTGCCGTCGGCGGGCAGCAGCACCCCGAGGCAGCGCAGACTGATCTCCCCGGCGGCGTCGGGGCGTACCCCGAAGACGGGAGCGCCGACGTAGCCGGCGGGGAGCGTGGCGGTGATCCGCAGCCGGTCGCCGTCGCGGACGGCCCGCTCTACGGCGACCTCCAGCGGTCGGCTGCCGTCGCCGCCGACGCCGAGGGCCAGCACGATCGCGGTGACCGGCCCGGCACCGAACCCGGCGAGGTCGTCCGCCCCGACAGCGACCGCCGCCGGCACCGGCTGCACCCGCCACCGCCAGCCCTGCCCTTCGGCGAACGCGTGCAACTCGCCGGTCGGCAGGGCCGCCACCCCGAGCCGCGTGTCACGCACCCAGCGCGCCGGAAGGTCCGCCAGCACCAACGACTCACCTGCCACGTCCGCCGGCTCGGTGACGCTGGGCCGCAGGCCGAGCCGCTGCGCCCGCCCGGCCACGACGTCGGCGGTCAGCAGGAACCCACCGTCGGGATGCGCGAGGAAGAAGGCGGTACCCGGGTCGTCCGCCGCGTCGACCGGCAGGATGGCCCGGCCCAGGAGCTGGCACAGCTCGTAGGCGACCTCGTTCTCGAGATCCGGTTCCAGCAACACGGACCCGAGGGTACGGCCCGACGCGCCGCCCGGATGAGGGGTGCCCGGGCCCGGGGGTGCCGTGCGACCCTGATCATGCGTGTCCGGAAGCGACCCGTTCCGCCGTACGGCGGAGGGTCGGCGGTACCCTCTTGGCGCGACACGTACGCCGCGCGCCCGTAGCTCAGCGGATAGAGCAGGGGACTTCTAATCCCAAGGCCGCAGGTTCGAATCCTGCCGGGCGCACTTTCATGCAGCGGGGTTGACCTGCTGTTTCTTGCTCTTCTTGCGATCTTTCTTAGCGCCATCCTTCGATGGATTGGCCCCACGTGAGCCCGAGGTGAGCCCGGCGGTGCCCTTGGTGCGCCGACGCGGCACGAGGCGGGCCGTCGCCTCGGCGGCTTCCATGGCAAGCTCCGGCAGGACGGACGTGTACGTGTTCGCCGTCAGCGAGTAGGAGGAATGCCCGAGCAATTCCTGAACCACCTTCTTGTCGGTGCCGGCCAAGAGCGCCATCGTGGCCGCCCCGTGACGGAGATCGTGCAGCCGGATCGGCGGAAGGCCGACGCGCCTAACCAACCGTTCGAAGTAGTCAGACAGCCACGTCGGTTCGACCCATTGCCCATCAGGGCGGGTGAAGAGACGGCCGCTGTCGACCCACGCCGCAGCAGCCTTCTCGCGGGCTTTCCGCTGCCGCTTGATGTGCCGCTTCACGACGCGAACAGTGTCGATGTCGAGAGCGACAATCCGGTTACCCGCTTCACTCTTGGGTTCGTTTTCCTCGATCACTCCACTGATGTCCACGAGCTGGGTAGCTACAGCGAGCGACCGCCCCTTGAGATCCAGGTCTTCCGGCCGCACTCCGCACGCCTCACCCCTACGCAGCCCTCGGTAGGCGATCAGGTGGAACAGCGCGTACAGCTCGTCACCCACGATTGCGTCGAGGAAGGCCCCCGTCTGGGCGGGGGTCCACACCATGACCGGTGAGGGTCGCTCGCCGGTAGCCTTCCACTGCTCCACACGCTCCGCCGTCCACACCCGAGCCTTGGCCCGCCGGACTGGGTCGAGTTCGACGTGAGCGGCAGGGTTGAACGTGATCAACTCTTGCCCGATGGCGTCATTGAGAGCCGCCCTCACGGTCGCCCGGATGTGCTTCCGCGTGGTCGGGCCGACCGCACGGCGAAAGGGCGACATCTCAGCGATAGCAGCACGGGCAGCCCGGCGACGCTCACGACCCTTGAGCGTCTTCAATTCCTCAATCGCCGCCCGGCGCAGGGCGTTAGCCTCCTCTATCTCGATGTTTCGTTCAACGATCGCATTGAACATTTCCGTCAGGTGCGACACGCGCAGGCGGTCAAGGCGGATGGCACCGATGTTCGGTTTTAGGTGAAGCCGGATGTCTCGCTTGTAGCGATCGATCGTGCTGCGGCGAATCTTCCGACCAGCAATCCAGGTGTCCAGCCATTCTCCGACTGTGGTCCGAGCGGTCAGGGAGTGGCCGCTTCGGAACTTGCGGCGCGTCTCCTCCAGATCGGGCAACGGCTCGCGCTTGGCCGCGACCTGCTCCAGCATGTCCCCCATCCGCTGACGGCCGCCGACGTCATCCGCGTCAGGAACGGCCAGGAATGCGCGGAGCAGGTCAAGGTCCGCTTGCGCCTCGGTCGCGGACGAGTAGCCGGAGCGTCGAAACGTGCGGCGTTCGCCGTCACCGTTCAGCGGCAACTCCTGCCGTACACCCCAGGTGCCGTGTCGGCGCTGACTGAGCTTCGGGCACGATTGCCCATACTGCTTGCCGGTCTGGGGATCTCGGCAGGCACACCGACGAAATACTGAGCCTCGCAAGATTCCTCCTTGGAGAGCGAGGGAAAGAGGTACCTTTGATGGTACCACTTCTCATGATGACTGATGGAAGGCCAGCTATGCGACGACGCCGGGTAGTAGAAGCCGCTCAAGGGCTGCCAGCCCTTCCCGGCGAGGAGAAGCGCGATCAGCAGATCAAGATCAGGCTCTCCCGCAGCGAGGTAGACAAGCTCGTGCGGATACGGCCCGACCTCACCGCCGCCGGAATCGTCGCGCTCCTGGTCGATGACGTGCTGTCCGGACGGCACACCCCACAGTGGGCAGCACCGTCAGGGGACGGCACCAACTCCGAGTAGTTCCAAGATCGCCGGCACCGGCACGACGTAGTTGCGCCCGACGCGGAGCACCCGGACGGGAAACTCTCCACGCTTGGCGAGCGCGTACGTCTTGCTCCGGCCGACACCGAGGACTGCTCCGGCGGTTTCCACGTCTGTCGTCAATCCCAGAGCACGTACGGCTTCGATAGTCCAAGGGCGGTCAGCGGGGTTCATCGTGTGTCTCCTGAGGGGTGTCGACACTCATGCGGACGTCGTGTGCGGCTTCACGGGCGGTTCGCAGGTCGTCCGCGATGGCGTCAGCGAACATGGCTTGACCGGCGGTGTGGCCGGTGCCGGTGTAGGTCCAGCGCTTGTCCGTGATGGTGTCCGAGTCGGTCGCCTCCTTCTCGGCTTGGTCGCGGCGGTGTTCCTCCCTCGCGGCGCGTAGCGCGGTGTAGGTGGTGGAGTAGGCCCGGCTTTTGCTGGCGATGTGGCCTCGGTAGCCGAGCTGATGCGCCCACCGCCGCAGGTTCAGGGCCTTGTATTCCTGCCGTCTGCCAAGACTCCAGCAGGTGCGGATGAGCGTGCGCGCGTGCTCGGTGAGGGGAAGAACCGAGATCGTGATGGCGTCGCGGATGGGGCGGTCCACGGTGATGCCGGCGACATCGGGTTTGGTGACGTACTTGGCGATGTAGGAGGCCACGGCGCGTTCGGTGAGGTCGTCGCCCTGGTGGCCGGGGAGGATGGGTCGGACATCGAGTTGTGCGCCGATCCGGAGGACGGTGTCCAGGCCGGGCACGGCCAGGTGGACGCGGCGGGTGGCGGTGCGGATGGTCTGGATCAGCAGTGGCAGCGTTGCCCAGGCTGGCGGTGGGGTGGCAGGTGTGGGGCCGTCGAAGCGCATGACGGCGTGGAAGTGGACTGACCCGCGTCGCTGGTACTCGGCCACTTTGGCGTAGGCGATACGGACTGTCTTGCGTGCGGCGGTGCGGGAGATGCCGCGCGACGATGCGATGGCTTCGTACAGGTTGCGGTGCAGGCGTTGCCAGAGTTCGCGGGTGTGCGCGTTCCAGAGCACGGCGGCCGGGTAGTCGTAGCAGTCGCCGCAGATCGGTGAACCGGTCAGCGGATCGTCAGTTGCGTGGCGGTCGAGGCACCACAGGGGTCGGCCGTGGGTGCAGACGAGGCCGCGACGTGGGCGGGGCGGCCGGCAGGGCTTGTCGGTGGTGTGCCGGTGGACGGGGCCGAAGCTGGGTGCGGTGAAGGTAACGAAGACGCGCGGGTGCATCCGTACGGTGTCGGGGACTGACTTGCCTCCGGCGAGCCCGGACACCACGAGTTGGTACGTGTCGCCCTGGTGCAGGCGGGCGCAGGGTTCACAGCGGGATTGGCGGCGGTTGCCGCAGGCGATGGTGAGTCGGCCGTATGGTTGTTCGGCGCTGGTGAAGGCGTCCACCAGGCGGCCGGTGGTGGCGTCCACGGTCAGGGTGTGGCCGACGAGGTGGACGGGGTGTTGGCAGCCGCCGATGTGGCGTATGCGGGCAAGCCATGCCCGGAAGTCGGGGTGGGTGGCGGTGGTCAGGATCTCTCGGTCGGTGAAGGTCAACCGTTGCAAATCTCCATTTGAGTCACTTTCGCGCATGGGAATCCTCATTCGGGAAATCTCGGGTGGCAGATTTCGCTGAAATTGTCGGAGTCGAACTCCGACAATCGACCACCTTTCATGTTGGACGGGTTCGCCAATAACCTTCATTTAAGGCACGGGACGTCTTTCGATTAAGGGCCCAGACTTTCCGCGTGCCCATCCCCTGATATCAAGGTGAACGGCGATCGGCTAAACGGCTGTTGTCGAACACCGTCGAAGGAAGAAGAGGCGATGGTCAAACGGTTCGCAAGACTGCTACTCGCCGCAATGCTGGTGGCTGCCGGTGGGCTCACCGTGAGCGCCGCCCCCGCAGTCGCAGACTCCCGACCGAGCACGACTACGAAGGCGTACACCGAAGCCATGACCGCAACCGGGGCGGACCAGTGCTCCAGTCCGGTCAGCGCACGAAAGGGTGCGTGGATCTGCCCGGACACGTCGAAGGTCCGAGCCAACGGCGGAACGTGCTCGGTGCTCGGATGCTGGTACTACGTCGCGAACTACTGGGCCGAGTTCAGCGGCGATGGCATCTACGGCTACAACGGCACCACGTTGGGCAGTACCGAGTTCTTCATCGAGGTGAAGTTCAGCGGAGGCACCACTACGTCAAAGCCCTTCCAGTTCGAGTCGACACGCGGCACGAAGCAGGTCCGGGCCTCGGGTGAGCGGCTGTACTTCAGCAGCGCCCACCCCGAGGGCTACCCCGTGAGCGGGGGTTCGACGTTGCAGACCTGGAGCGGTGGCCCGTATGGGGCCGGGGCCTTGGTGAGCTGCTTCGGATCAGGCGGCTACATCGCCTATGAGAGCACCGTCGCTCATGCCGGAGTGGCCCACCAGTTCGACTGGACTGACCCGTCCAGCTCGTACCCGGGCCGCTGGTACACCTTCGTCAACAGCCCGAAGTTCCACCGCAACTCCGCCGGGGCGTACAACCTGGACGACCCGCCGCAGATGGGCAGCGCCTGGTACGGCTCGGGGTGGAGCCCGTCCTGACGCACCCGAGACAAGCGGTACCTGAATAACACCAGACGGTCGAGCCCCGCGTGACCAAGAAAATGATCACACGGGGCTCGACCCGCTTCCCGGTTCGGATCTCAGCCAGTCCGGTAGTATCCGCCACATGGAGCAACCTCGCCGCCGCACGAATGCCTATTATCTTCCACCCGAGATTCGTGACGAAGAAATCGCGCCCGCACAGGTAATAACCGACCCCCGCCCCGGGCACGGCACGGTCTACATACATAAAGGCCGCAACTTGGAACGGGAAATCGTCTGGGCTGCCACTTGGGTAGACGAGATGCCAGGTGGTCAGACGGCCGGGGTGGCGGGAATCGAAGGCACCCGCGACGAGGTTCTGAGGTGGGCGAGGTCGCGGCCGGCGGCGGCGCTCGTGGTACCGGTTGAACGGGAACCGTACTGGATTCCGGCACCCGACAATGACGACGAGATTGACCTCTAGGGCAACCTATGACGCATAGCGTCGTCAATACAGGTGTCAGGTCCACCACAGAGGCAGCCGTGCGACCGAAACGCCTTGACCGAAGAACAGTCCGCACCGCAACGCCACCGCGCTGCTTGCTCGACACCGCATCACCAGCATGCACCGGAGCCTCCCGAGACGCATGGAGGAAGCCTCCACCCCGAGCCGACAGCAGGCCAGGGAGCTGAGTGACTTACATCCACTGAGCCGTGAGATTCAGGTAGCCTGGCCTCACAACGAGAGGCCAGGTGGCTACTGATAGGCTCTGGGCATTGGCGAGCGCCTGCACAAGAAAGAGCTTGACGGTCATGACGGTGGATGCGAATCGACGTACCAAGCTAATCGGAACCGCGATCGCGGCACCATTCGCGATTATTGCCAGTCTTGCCACCTTGAGCGTGATGAACCCGAACGCAACCAAACCCGCCGCGACGCCACAGCCCAGCCGCAGCGGCGGCCGGATCGGTGCGACGACACCGGTCCCGATGACGGCACCAAAGCTGCCCCCCCGAACAGGCACAAGCGTGTCTGGCGTTGATCTCACAGTTGCCGGCCCAGCTTCGCGACTTGCCGGCGCGGCGAGTCAGCGAAGGCCCCGAGCAGAACGCAGCTTACGGCGACCCTCCGCTAACGATTCAATGCGGCGGCAAAGATGTGGAACTAGATCCTACCGCCAAGATTTGGATCATCTCTGACGTCTGCTGGTACGCCGAGATCGGGGAGTCATCGACAGTATGGCAGACCCTGGACCGTAAGGTTCAGGTCACTGTCACCATTCCGGCCGCGTACGCACCTTCGGGCCAAGCGTCCGGCCAATGGGCAGCTGCACTATCCGCGCCCCTTGTCAGTGCTATGCCATCGAAGCCGACTCGATACGATTGCGGTCCGGCGTGACTCCTGGCCGGGCGGGCGCACCCCGCCAACCCGACCAGGAGCCATGAGACGCGTTCGGTTTCTCGGCCGAGAGGGTTAGAAGTTCTTGTTACCGCCGGCCGGGCCAGCGCATATGGATGTTCCGGACAGGCACACCTGGATGCTTGCGTTCTTGTCCCCGTCCGGGTCCGTGAACGTGAACGGCGTGCCAGTTGAGTTGCATGAAGTCGCCACGGTGATTCCCTGCAACTTCGCCACGACGCAGTAACCGTCACTTGTGGCGATGTCATCGTAGACTGTGGCGCCGAACGCAACGCCGCGACGGTGGCCGAGTCGTGGACGTCGCTGCCGCTGACCTGGTGGCCCAGCTCGGCCAACAGCCGGGCCAGGCCGGACATCGCGGACCCGCCCACGCCCACGAAGTACGGACGAGACAGGTCGATAGGGCCGGACTACGCCTCGATGGTCGGGTTACCAGTGATCGTGTCGGTCATGATGCCGTGTCTCCTTCGATAGAGCTGACGGATTGGTGCCACAAGCTGACGTGCGAGGTGATCCACTCCTTTCCATCGGTGATTCGTTGCGCACGGCCGAGTCGGCCACGGTCCCGAGGTGGCTCGCCTGAGGTCCGCGTCGCCGTCATCCGTGACCCCGTTTGTCCGCAAGGCCGGATGCAGCGGACGGGGCATCAAGGAACGACATCGCGGCCAGCTCTCTCAGCAGGCGGTGAAGATCCCGACACACGCACACATCCGGCGACTGAAACGGAATCTCCCGAATCCGCTCCGCCGTCCTCTGATCACGCAACCGACGCGACAGCTCCGCCGCAGCAGCAGACCTCGCCACCAGCACTCCACCCGCGCCCAACGCGTTATCGCACGCCACCCAGAACTCCCGGGGAGCCGGCTGCCGCCCGACCTCCACATTCGCGACCGTGCTCCGCGACCACCGCACCTCCTGAGCGAGCCGCGACTGAGTGACGCCCATACCCCTACGCGCCGCTCTCAACTGAGCCCCCAGCAGCCGACGAGCATCCGCCAGCGCCTCCGGCGTCACGTACCGAGGTGCCGGATCAGCAGTCACACGCTCCGCAGCGGCGAGCGACAGCATCACGGCGTCGACACTCATCTACCGGGCCGGGAACAGCGCGGGCGCACCGACACGGCGCGCGTTGACCAACTCCGGACGCGTGGCACCGGGGCTCCGCCTGGGTAGCCGTAGCGAGAGGCTGAAAACCCGCACGGCGTGTTCGTTCGCAGGGCATGGCCCCAACGTTCCGCACCGCAGACACCGGCCATCCGCGCTCGACACCGCGTGCCGTTCAAGCGCATCCTGTGCGGCATCGACTTGCTCACCGCCCGGATAGATCGTCATCCTTCGCACCGCCTTTCACGCTGGATCGGGCACGCCGCTCGAAGGTCCGCTGTGCACTGTCCGGGCGGCGTGCCCGACCCGTCACCCACCGCCACGGCGCGCACCGCCCGTGTGAGTGGGGAGCCCGTTGACGTTTCCTCGCAAGGCAGGCCCGACGTGGATGACCTCCGCCTATCCGGCCCGCCGTCTTGCGTACCGTCAGCAAACCGCAAACCACAGGCGGTAGGTACGCTGTGACGCACGTCGAAGCGGTGAACGCGGTGAAAGATCAACTTAGAGGCGGGGGTGCCACCATGCCGCAAGCGCGAGCCGGCAACGCCAAGCTTGCGGCCGTCATCACCGAGGCAGGCATGTCGCACGGCGAGGTCGCACGCGCGTTCGTGCGGGTGGCGCAGGAGAGCAACGCTCCCGAGTTCGCCGGGGTTGGCCGCTCCCACGTCTCGCACTGGGTCGCCGGCTCTAAGCCATCGGGGCGGGCACCCATGCTGCTCTGCGAGGCGCTGTCGCGACGACTCGGCAGGGTCGTCACCCTGGACGAGATCGGGCTACCAGCCTCACCGCTGTCCTCCCGGGACATGTTGGGATGGCGAGTCGATACCCTGGCTGCGCTAACCGAACTCGGGAGAGTCGACGTGGACGCTGAACGCAGGCGCGTTCTCAGCACTGCTGCCTACTCGCTTGCCGCGCTGACGCTGCCCTCCGATCGCTGGTGGACGCAGATGGCCGAACATGGCCAGATGCGCGGCGCAGCAGGCGGCCGGACCGTGGGCCAAGGCGACCTGGACGCCGTGCGCGACATGGTGTCGCTGTTCTCCCGAGTGGACCAACGCCGAGGCGGCGGACACGCCCGCTCAGCAGTCGTCCAGTACCTCAGCTCGGATGTGTCGAACTTCCTGCGTGGACGGTACGCGGACGACGTTCTGCGAAGTGGCATGTTCACCGCCGCCAGCGAACTCTCCTACCTCGCCGGTTGGATGGCATTCGACAACGGCGAGCACAACGTGGCTCAGCACTACTTCACCGTGGCAGTCAAACTGGCCGCAGAGGCCGACAACCCAGCGATGGCAGGTCATGTGCTGCGCGCCATGGCACACCAAGCCATCGATCTAGGCCATCACAAGTACGCTCTCAAACTCGCGTCGGCATCAGTCGACGGCGCACGATACGAGACCGCAGCTCCACGAGAACGAGCCTTGCTCGGAGTGGTCCACGCCCGCTCACTTGCCGTAAACGGCGAGACGCAGGGGGCAGCTCGCGCGCTTCTCCGCGCCGAAGACGACCTTGCCGCAGCCTCAAGCGGAGACGACGAACCCGGCCGGGTCTTCTTCTTCGGCGAAGCCAGCCTCGCACACGAGACGGCCTGCGCCCTACGGGACACCGGCGACCTGGCAGGCGCGACAACTCAATTCCGTCGCAGTGTCAGGACGCGTCAGGCTTCCGCTTTTACCCGGACCCACGCCGTCACACTCGGATACCTGGGAGCAGTACAGGCCAGGCAGGGAGCAATCGAGGAAGCCTGCGCGACATGGTCCCGCTCCCTGGACGCCATGGACGGCGTCCGGTCGGGACGCACGCGCCAGGTCGCCAGCGAGATGCGTGCCATCCTCTCCCCCTACAAACGCCGCAGCATTCGAGCAGTCCAAGACGTGGATGCGCGCGCAAAGACCTACCTCTCAACTTTCGCCTGAAACGACGGCCAGCAAGAGAATCGGGAGAGTTGAAGTGGAATCCGAGAAGTTCGTAGTGGAGTCCATTGCGCGAGTCGTAGGTGGAAGGTCCGAGCCCACGGATGACTACTGGGGCGGAAGCCGAGCCATCATCCGAATCGACGGAGACCGGTTCACGCCAGCCGCCGTCGAGTCACTATCGGACTTCTCCCACCTTGAGATCGTGTTTCGCTTCCACCTCACTGATCCAACCGATCTGAACCTCGGTGCCCGCCGCCCAAGAGACAACCCAGAATGGCCCGCAGTAGGAATCTTCGGCCACCGCAACATGCGCCGCATCAACTGGCTTGGGGTATCTCGGTGCCGCCTGGTCCAGGTTGACGGGCTTGACCTTCACGTCGAGGAACTGGACGCCGTGGATGGCACCCCCATTCTGGACATCAAGCCCTGGTTCTCCGAGTTCGGTCCGCGAGGCGAAGTTCGGCAGGCCGACTGGACGACTCAGATGTTGGGGCTCTACTTTGCGTTGCCGATGCAGAATCAGAAATAGCCGACAACCCGAAAGATCGACAATAATCGGTCGGGCATACCACTTCAACCTGACACTTGACCCGACACATTGTCGCGAGCGGCCGCAGCAATTCCCTGCCAACCTTCAGCGCTTCCCTACTTACAAAGCTGCGGCAGCCGACTTGGACACATATGGCAACTAGCGTATCCTGTAGTCGACTCGCGCGGGCTCAACTTGCACCTAGGAACCTAGTCTACCTGCCGGGTATTCGTAAGTCCCCAAGGGTGGTTCACCGAACCGTCAGGAGGTCTCGTGCCGGAGTTTGAGGTCGAGGTCAACGCCGAAGATCCGACAGTTTCTGAGCTATGCTTGATGTATTGGGCCACCGACGTTGATGGCTCGTTCTCATTTACAGTCAAAGCGCTATCGGAGCAATTCGAACAACCCGCACACAAGGTTAGCAAGATTGTCTCAGAATCTTGCTATGCCCGTTCATCGAGTAGATATTGCAATCAGTGCAACCGGGGCTTCATTTACAAAACTCGTTCAGAATGGACTTCCGGCCACCGATTCACACCTACCCGTTGCCGGGCATGCGTCGAAGCGGAGAAGCAACGACTGGAAGCCGAGCAAAAAAAGGCAGAGGCAGCCATGAAAGCTGCGATCTGCGAGCAGTTCAAGGTAACGGAACGCGAGTCACCGGTCCGCGCCGAGAAACTCGATTTACCAGTGGCTCTGACACTGGCTGCGTTATTCGAAGACGGAGAAGAGGTGTCCGGAGGAGTCACCGTTCCAGTCATCGAACGAGGCAATCCCTTAACGCCTACATCAGACCTTGATTTCAAGTTGCTTGAAGCGCTCATCGATCAAGGAATCCTACAGCTACATCCATCCTCGACACCTGATGCCTTCTTATGGAAGGAGGATGGTGCGCTCGACGACCAGCATTACCCAATGCTTGCATCTTACCATCTGAGGGGCGTTGGCGATGTAGAGATTCGACTACGAGAATACCTCAAGGAGCTTTCTCAGGTAATCTCCCGGGACAACTGGCCCGAGCACTGGGTGGAACAGTTCTCGGATTTTTGGTTCGACCTAGCGGTATCAGAGTGCAAAGCCTACTTGGTCCACATGCTCAAACGGCACGGGTTTGACTTCACGCCAGGACAGCGGACAGAAGAGGTCTTCCGCCACGCGCTGCGATGGTATTCAATCGGCCAAATGTACTACTTCATCTGGCGAGCGGCACGAGATAGCGCCGCGTATGCGGCAAGGGAGAGAGTAACCGCGAAACAGGCTGCGAACAGCGCAATTACGAGAATCTCGGGAGACGTTGATCGCGCCTACGCCCAAGGATGGGATGTGAGTGTCTTTCGGCGAGACTCTCGCTTACCACAGTCGACAATCTCGCACATACTCTTCTCCCGCGCACTACAACTTGAAGACGCCTTGGCATACTCGCCGGTTGATCTTCCCGTCAGACGAGCGGGCCTAGAGTTGGCATGGGAGAAAATCGATTTCACTGCCTTTGAGCGTCTCATTTTCCAACTAGTAGTCGAGACCGAGGGTTACGAAAACGTCGATTGGCTCATGCATACCAACGCCGCTGATCATGGTCGCGATGTGAGTGCCGTGCGTCTTCGCAAAGATCCACTGAGCGGCCACAGTTCGCAGCGGGTCGCCATTCAATGCAAACATTGGCTTTCACGTGCCATTCGTGATATTGATGCAAGCCAAGCAATCGTGAGCATCAGCCACTGGGATAGTCCGCCGTTCGACGTGCTTGTTCTGGCAACGAGTGGACGCTTCACCTCTGACGCCATCGCCTGGATTGAGCGACACAATTCCCGTGGACAGCGCCCAATAGTCGAAGTTTGGAATGACGCCCGCTTGGAGTTCTTGCTGAATGATCGGCCTCACCTTATCCGCACCTTCGGGTTACGCTAGATTCGATTCAGCTCCATAATGCCACCACCCACGCCTAGACCCTGCTCCAATCTTCGATGCAGGTGAGCCCGCAGTGAGCCCGGACGCCGCTGGACCCGGCATTACGGGTTGACACGGACTGGCAAGCATAGGGGTGTCTACCTGGACAGATAGACACCCCTAGCCACTCATGATGACCAGCTAACCCGAGGGGGATTCAACTTCTAATCCCAAGGCCGCAGGTTCGAATCCTGCCGGGCGCACAGCACTTTCTCCCAGCCGATCAAGCCGCGTGGTGCGCACTACCTTTCCGAGACCATCCCGGCGAGCCGCACCGCAGCGAAGGACGCCGAGGAGGCGCAGTCACATCCACGCACTGCGCCACCTCTCGGCGACCGAGCTGATCAATGCGGGTGTCGACGTGCGGACGGTCGCCGGCCGGCTCGGTCATGGCGGCGGCCGGACAACCACGCTCAGGGTCTATGCGGCCTGGTGTCGGAGTCGGACCAGCGGGCCGCCGGGACACTGGCTGCGCGATGCCGCCGCGCCCGGTCGCGCCGACACGACGCACCGTGGCGAGTAGTCCGTACCAGAGGATCGCCGCCGAGCTGCGCGCGCAAATTGCTGCCGGCCGACTGCGGCCCGGCGACCAACTCCCCGCGGTTGCTGAGCTGGCTGCGACACATGGCGTCTCGGTCGGAACCGCTCACCGCGCCGTGGCGCTGCTGCCGGCGGAGGGCTTGGTAAGCGCCATCCGAGCGGACTGCTCGGGGGCGTGGAAGCGCGAGTAGCGCTACAGGGTCTTCGTCATGAAGACGCTGTTGGAGTCTTCGGTGTAGGAGCCAAATGGAGAGCAGAAGGTGAACCCCGCCTTGGCGTACAGTGCTCTCGCGGATGCGAAGAACTCCATGCTGCCGGTCTCCAGAGAGAGCTGACGGATACCGCGTCCGCGAGCGTCCTGCACGAGATGCTGGAGAATTCGGCTAGCGATGCCTTGACCTCGTCTCGCCGGATCGGTCCGCATGCTCTTCACTTCCTCGTGCCCAGGTTCCAGCGCCACCACAGCACCAGTGCCCACGACCTGCTCACGGACGTAAGCGACCCACAGTCGGACATCTGGTGCCTGCAGTCCACGAAGATCCAACGCATGCCGGCTCTCTGCCGGAGCTGTGGGAGCCATGTCATCCAGATGGGCCTGTAGAAACGCAAGAAGGCCGGGGTCGGTGAAGTCGGCCCGCTCGATACTCAGGTGCATGGTGCCATGCCGTCGGCGCCTCGTTTCGCGTGCGTTTCGCGCAGCCCGCCGAATCCTGCCGGGCGCACACGTACTTTCCTCTTCCCACCGGCTCGCGCGGAGTATTTCATCGTGCGGAAGCGCTGCGGTTCCCGGGGTGACAGCCTCCACCGGGAACGGCTCGACGGACCGACCACCGGCAGGGCATCCTCGGGTGGTTCCGCGATTGCGCGAGAGGCGGTACCCGTCGGGCACCACTCAACGCGCCGGGCAGCGGAGGCCGGCGAGCACGACGGTGACGACGCCGTCCGCGTCGGCCCGGTAGGCCGGGTGACCGTACGCCGCGCAGATGCCCTGAATGGCCATCATGACCGCACCCACACCCACGTCGTCGCGGACGGTCCCCGCTGTGACGGCAGCCCCCAACAGCTCATCGACGACCTGCCCCAGAGCCTGGGCACCCTCCGCCAGCACACCCGACCGGGAGGCCATCAGCGTCGAGAGGGTACGGGCCAACCCCTCGTGGGCGTGCAGGTGCTCGACGAATCCACGCAGGAAGGACTCCAGCGCCTCGTCGGCGGGGAGGGTGGCCTGCAACTCCCGGGCCCGATCGCAGATCGCCCGGAGCTCTTCCCGGTAGACCGCTTCGGCCAGAGCTTCCCGGGTGGGGAAGTGCCGGTAGAGCGTGCCGGTGCCCACCCCGGCCAGCTTGGCGAAGTCGTCGAAGCGCAGGTCGAAGCAGCCGTCGGCGAAGAGTTCGCGGGCCTTGGCGATCAGGGCGTCACGGTTGCGGCGGGCGTCGGCACGCAGCGGCTTGGCAGCGGCACTCAGCGACTTGGCGTCAGTCATGCGGGACCTCATGTTGACAAGTGGAGACTGTCTCCATATTTTGAAAGTGGAGATGGTCTCCGATTATAGCCATGGGGTACGCGTGAAGATCTTGATGTTCGGTCGCGGCGTGATCAGCGCGACCTACGGATGGGCGCTGGAACGGGCCGGGCACGACGTCGAGTTCTACGTCCGGCCAGGGCGGGCGGCGGCGTACGGGAAATCGATCGACCTCGACCTGCTCGACGTACGACGGCGGCCGTGGGGGAAGCGCGTCGCCGAGAAGTGGCCGGTGCGCTACCGCGAGTCGTTGGAGCCCGATCACGACTTCGATCTGATCGTGCTGAGCGTGCAGCACTACCACTTCGCGGAGGCTGCCGCCTTTCTGGGGCCACGGGTCGGCGGGGCCACGGTGCTGGTCTTCAACAACCTGTGGGTCGAGCCGTCGACCGCGATCGAACACCTCCCGGCCGACCAGGTCGCCTGGGGCTTTCCCGGGGCCGGCGGGGGGTTCGGCGACGACGGCGTACTGCGTGCCGCTCTGCTGCCCGTGGTCTTCCTCGGCACTCTCGACCGGCCGCCGACCCCACGCGAGCAGGCCGTCCGCCAGGTGTTTCGCGGGGCGGGGTTCAGGATCCGGGAGAACTCCGACTTCCGGGGCTGGCTGTCGGTCCACTTCGTCCAGAACGCGGGTCTGCACACCCAGAGCCTGAGACGGGGCTCGCTGTCCGCGCTGACGCGCAACGACGTACGCGAGGCCATCCTCGCCACCCGCGAGTTGCTGCCGCTCGTCGAGGCGCGCGGCGTCGACCTGCGGCGGCACCGCGCCGAACTGCGGCCCTTCACCGCCCCCGCCTGGCTGGCGGCACCGGCGCTCTCCTGGCTGTTCCACCGTTTCCCGCCGGTGCGCAGGGTGACAACTGCCCACGCCAACCCCGAGGAGTTGCGCGCGGTCTGCCGCGACACCCTGGCGGAGGCGCGCAGGCTGGGCGTGCGGGCGCCCCGCTTGGAAGCAGCCGAGCCCTACTTCGCCGCCACGAGCACGACCTGACTTTCCGTCACCCCCTAACGGCCCCACCCCGTCCGCCGGCCGCCGGCCGCCGCACCGGCGGCACCCCGGCCGGCCGAGGCCCCCGGCGTACGTTGGGCGTCACCCCCGCCCGGCTCGGCGCGCGAGGCGTCGGCGCAGGCCGCACCACCGCCAACCCCGCCGGTTGTACGAAGATCGACCGCCGGGCCACCGCGTCACCCTTGGCGTCCAGTTGGTAGACGTCGAGCCAGCACCACCCGTCGTAGGTGATCCAGTCCAGCACCCGGATCACCCGGCACCTGATCGGCTTGAGGAACTGCACACTGGCCTCCCGGCCGACGACCACCAGGTCACCCGCCTTGGGCAGCGGCGCGCTCACCGCCGCCCCCAGACGTGCCGGAACCTGCGCCACTCCCTGATCCGGTGCCGGGCGGCCTCCACCACCGGGCAGAACCCGGCGTCGGCGCACTTCCCGCAACGCCTGCGCCGGTGCTGGTCCAGGCAGTCCCACGCCGACCGGACCAGCAACGGCAGCTCACCGGCGGCTGGCCGGTTCGCCCGGCTGGCCGGATTGCGGTACCGCGCCCGGCAGGGCAGCTCCGCGCCGCAGCGGCACACCCTGCGCCAGCGCCGCCAACTCCAGACCGGCCGGTGCCGGTCGGCGAACGTCAGTGCGGCGGTCAACAGGTAGTCGTCATGGTGGATCCGGCCCATCGATACTCCCCGGCGTTCGGGACAGAGTGGACCGTCAGGGCGACGGGATCCGCGCCGCCCTGACGGGACTGGCCTTCGTTTGCCGAACCAAGGGCAGCCACGAAGAAATCTACGTCACTATCTGACGTAGGTAAAGCCACAGCGCGTGATTGTCTTGCATCACTTGCTGACGTTGGTCGGCTCGTGGTCAGATGGCAGGGCCGAACCAAGGGACCAAAGCCATGCCCTCTGCACCTGCCGAATACCGACGCATCGCCGACGAGCTGACCACGAAGATCAAGAGCGGCGAGCTCACGCCGGGAACGAAGCTGCCCAGCACCAGCGAGCTCGCCGACCAGTTCGCCGTCAGCGTCGCCACCGCGTACCGCGCCGTCTCGCTCTTGCACGACCGCGACCTGGTCGTGGGGCAACCCGGGCGCGGGGTCTACGTAGCAGGGGGAAAGTAGGCTCCCATTCCATGCGCCCTGCGCGTACCCCTGTTGTTGCCGGGGACGATCATCGAGGAGCGAGCATGAACGACCTGGCCGGTGCCCTCTGGCGCAAGAGCACCCGCAGCGGCGGCAGTGGCGGCGACTGCGTCGAGGTGGCCGACAACCTGCCCGGCGTGATCGGCGTACGGGACAGCAAGGACCAGTCCGGCCCGACCCTGCGTTTCCACCCGACCGCCTGGTCCACCTTCGTCCACGAGGTACGCCACGGGCTGCGCTGACCGCCGCCGTCCGGGGCCGCCCACCACCGGGAGGGCGGCCCCGAGGCCGTAGCGCGCCCTCCCGGTCACCCGGCGAACGAAGCGGATCCCCGGAAAACGTCGGGGCGGCCCGCTACCGTCCGGCCTATGAGTGACACGGAGACCGCGACCCGGCTGCCCACCGCCGAGGAGGAGGCCCGGTTCTGGGGCCTGGTGGAGGCCGCCTGGCAGCGACTCGGCCCCGAGCCGGCCGCGCTGCGCCGGGCGCTGCTCACCCGCGACCGGGCCGCCGACGACGACAGCGCCTACGCGATCGACGCCTGGCTGGACGCCTTCCTCGACCAGTTGGGCCAGCTCTGCGCCGACCTGTCCGGCCCCGAGCTGACCGACCTCGACCGGGTGGTCGAACGCAAGCTGTACGACATCGACCGGGCCGACGTGCATGCGGTGATCGACGGCTCCGACGACGGCTTCCTCTACGGCCGGGGCCACGTCGTGGCGCTGGGGCGGGAGTTCTACGAGGCGGTCCGGGCCGACCCGAGCTGGGCGTTGCCCGACGGCTACCTGCAGGGCATCTGCTACTTCTTCGGCCGCCTGCACGAGCAGCGGTTCGGCGACTGGCCCCGGACCGGCTCCGGCATCTCCCGGGAGTCGTGCACCAACCCGACAGGCTGGGCGGACCAGTGAGCCACCCACCCGCTGCGCTGACCGAGACCGACCTGGCGCTGCCGGACGGCGGCACCCTGCACGTCTACGACACCGGCGACGACGGCACCGGCCGGCTGCCTGTCGTCTGGCACCACGGCACCCCCAACATCGGCACCCCGCCCGCCCCGCTGTTCGCCGCCGCCGACCGCCTCGGCCTGCGCTGGGTGTCCTACGACCGGCCCGGGTACGGCGGTTCCACCCGTCGCCCCGGTCGGGACGTGGCCTCGGCGGCCGGATACACCGCCCGGGTGGCCGACGCGCTGGGCCTGGACCGGTTCGCCACCCTCGGCCACTCCGGTGGTGCCCCGCACGCGCTGGCCTGCGGGGCGTTGCTGCCCGACCGGGTGACCGCCGTGGTCGCCGGCGCCGGTCTGGCCCCCTACGACGCGGCCGGGTTGGACTGGTTCGCCGGGATGACGCCGTCCGGGGTGGCGTCGCTGCGCGCCGCCACCGAGGGCCGGGCGGCCAAGGAACGGCACGCCGCGTCCGACGTCGACTACGACCCGGAGTTCACCCCGGCCGACCTGGCCGCCCTGGCCGGGCCGTGGTCCTGGTTCGACAGCGTGGTCGGCCCGGCGGTCCGGGGCGGCCCGGCGGGGCTTGTCGACGACGACCTCGCGTACGTCGCGCCGTGGGGTTTCGACCCGGCCCTGGTGCGGGTGCCGGTGCTGCTGCTGCACGGCGGGCGGGACCGGGTGGTCCCGGCCACCCACAGCCGTTGGCTGGCCGGGGTCTGCCCGACGGCCGAGCTGCGGATCACCGCCGACGACGGCCACATCTCGGTGCTCGGCGGTGCATCGGCAGCCCTGGAGTGGCTGCGCCGCTGATCGGCGGCGGGGCCGGCCCGACGCAGGTGCGGAACGCCACGCGACACGCCGTACACCAATGGTGATCAGTTAGGGAAACTGATGCTATTCTCCGGCGTCGATGCACCGCCGAGCAGACCCGGACGGGTCACCGCCCGAAGGACGCACTCCTCTTGATGTCGGCCCTCCCCGCTCCGACCTCGTCACCGTCGTTGCTGGATCGGCCGGCGGGTGGCGCGTTGCAGCTCATCTTCACCACCCTGCCGGCGCTGCTGCGGTTGACCTGCGGGTTGTTCGGCGCGGCGACCGCGCTGGCGGTACGCACCGCGCCGGTCCGGGTGCCCGTGCTGCTAGCCGCCGTGATCGCACTGACCGGCTGGTCCGTCTGGTACGCGGCGCGTGCGCTGCGGGTCGGCATCGGTCCCGGGCTGGTCGCCGGGGACGTCGCGTTCACCTTCGCGGCGAGCCTGCTAGCCCCGCTGCTGGTCGCCCCGGAGGTGCTGCCGGGCGAGGGTAGTTGGCTCGCCGTGCTGGCCAGCACCACGGTGATCAACGCGCAGGCCACCGCGCCGGTCCGCTGGTCGGTGCCGGCGGGCCTGCTGGTCACCGCCGGATACGCGGCCGGCGCCTCGGCCGCCGGCAACACCGTCGAGGCGTCCGCGCACGCGGCGACCCTGCTGGTGCAGACAGGCTGCGCGGCGATGACGGCGACGGTGATGCGCCGGTGGATCGGACGGGCCGACGCCGCCTTCACCGAATTCCAGCGGCTGCGCCGGGAGGCGGTGCTTGCCCGGACGGTCCGGGAGGTGGAACGGCGGCAGAACCGGGACCTGCACGACACGGTCCTGTCCACGTTGACCGTGGTCGGGCTGGGTGCCCTGCCGGCCGGTTCGGCGGCGTTACGCGAACGGGCCGACGCGGATCTGCGTACCCTGGTGGCGCTCGCGAACGCCCGGTCCACCCCCTCGACCGACCCGGTCGGCAACGAGACCGGCCAGGTCCGCAACGAGACCGCTCCGGCCGGCAACGAGGCGGGCCAGGTCGGCAATGAGGCCGGCCAGGTCGGCATCGCTGTCGGGGCCGGTCCGGCCGATGTCGACGCCGGTCTACGCGCGCTGCTCGCCATCCACCCGGAGCTGACGGTGACCGCCACGTTGCCGCCCTGCACGGCCCCGGCGGGGGTGGTCGCCGCGCTCGTCGACGCCACCGCCGCCGCGCTGGCCAACGTGGCCCGGCACGCGCCGGATGCCGAGGTGGTCGTGCGGTTGGGCCGGCACGACGGCGGCGTCGTGGTCGAGGTGGTCGACGACGGTCCCGGTTTCGACCCGGCCACCGTCCCGGCCCATCGGTACGGGCTACGCGAGTCGATCCGGGGCCGGTTGGCCGATGTCGGCGGGCGGGCGGAGGTGACCTCCGCCCCTGGCGAGGGCACCCGGATCAGGCTGGAATGGCCGGATGTCCACTGACCTCAGCGCGACGGCACCGGCCCGCGTACCCCGGCCGGTGATGTCGTCGGGGAGCCTGGCGGTGGCCGACGGCACCGCCGTGGACGTGGCCCGGGTCTCGGACCGGGGCGCCCGGATCGCGGCGGTGGCCATCGCGCTGGTCTGGCACACCGCGATCGGGTTGCCGGCGCTGCTCGGCGCCTGGTCCGAGCTGGCCGCGCCGACGGTGGTCGCGGTGGGCTGGCTGACCGCCCTCGTCGTCGGCGGGTACGCCGCCCACCGGCTGCTGCACGGCACCCTGCCGCCGGTGCTGCCGTTGGTGACCACGTTGCTGGCGGTGGACACGGCGGTCTTCGCGGCGGCCGGCGAACGGCAGTTCTTCGCCGCCGGGAACTGGGCGTGGACCGGGTTGGCCTGGTTCCTCGTGGTGGTGCTCTGGGGGCGCCCGATCCGCTGGATGATCGCCCTGTCGGCCGGTCACTCGGTGATCGCGCTCGCCGCGCTGATCGGCCACGGCGCGACCGCCCCCGCCGACCTGACCCGCTTCACGATGTACGTCTACGGCACCTCGTCGCTGCCGGTGGCGGTCTTCGCCGGTGCCGCGGTGATCTCCACCCTCGCCCGGGACCGGGCCGGCACCGCCGCGGCGACCCTCGCCGTACGCGCCGAACGGGACGCCGCCGAACGGGCCCTGGCCGACCGGCGGACCCGGCTGGCGCTTGTCGGTGGGGCCGCCGAGCAGGTGCTGGCGGAGCTGGCCGATGGTCGCGCCGACCCGACCGACCCGTTCGTGCAGCGCCGGTGCGTGCTGGCGGCGACCCGGTTGCGCCGGCTGATCGCCGAATCCGACGACGTGCCGGATCCGCTGCTGCACGAGTTGCGGGCCGCCGCCGACCTGGCCGAACGCAACGGGCTGCCGATCGAGTTGATCGCCATCGGCACGCCGCCGCCGCTGCCGGTGGAGGTCCGCCGGCGGCTGGCCGACCCGTTGGCCGCCGCGCTGGCCGCCGCCACCGGTTGGGCCCGGCTGACGGTGGTGGCCGGTCCGGACGAGGTGGCGGTCAGCCTGGTGGCACCGGACGTGGGCGGCCCGGGAACGGCCGACGCGCCGGGCGCCCAGCCGGGCGACCCGCCGTTCGCTCCGGCGGGCGACGACGAACAGGTGGAACACCTACAGGAGCGGGACGGGGAGATCAGGTGGACGCAGACCCGGTGGCACCGGCCATGAGCGGGGAGCGACCCGTCGGAGTGTCGATCGTCGACGACCATCCGGTGGTGATCGACGGAGTGCGGGCCTGGTTGTCCACCGAGCCTCGACTACGGGTGCTCGCCACCGGCGACGACCCGGACCTGGTGCTGCGGACCGCGCCGGAGGCAGACGTGATCCTGCTGGATCTGCGGCTGCGCGGGCGGATGGTCATCGACAAGTTGGCCGAGCTGAGCACCGCCGGTCGGCGGGTGGTGGTCTACTCCGAGCACACCGATCCGGCGACGATACTCACGGCGCTCGACGCCGGGGCGACCGCGTTCCTGGCCAAACACGAGGGGCGGGAACACTGCGTGGCGACCGTGCTGGCCGCCGCAAGTGACCGCCCGTACGTGCCGCCGGCCCTGGCCGGGGCGATGGTGGGTGATCCGCGCCCGGACCGACCGGCCCTGTCGGACAAGGAACGCGAGGCACTGCTGCTGTGGTTCCAGTCGATGTCGAAGGCGTCGGTGGCCCGCCGGATGCAGATCAGCGAGCACACCGTCAAACAATATGTGGACCGGGCCCGGATCAAGTACACCCGAGCGGGCCGACCGGCCGCCACGAAGGCCGCTCTCCTGGCCCGGGCGATCGAGGACGGACTAGTCCGGCCGGAGGAGATCGGCACCTACCGGTCACAGGCGTCGTACGACCGGCCGACCCCCTAACGGGTGTCATGACAGCGCGTCACGGGTCGGTGAGGCTGAACGCCACGAGACCACTGCGCGGGGGAGGTCGTGACGATGCGCGAGGACATGTCCCCGTTCTTCATCGCACCGCATCGGTTCGACGCGCCGGAGGACGAATTCGCCCCCGTACTCGACCGGCACCACGACCTGGTCCCGGAACCCGGTGAACGGGTGCTCGGCCGGTACCTGACGTCGGTGGCCGGCTGTCTACTCAGCCCGACCGGCACCCGCCGGCAGTGGGTCCTGCCGGCACCCGCCTCGGTCACCGTCACCGACCGTCGCCTCGCGTACGTCTGCCTCGCCGGTGACCTGGCCCTGGTCGCCGGCAAGATCGACTCGGCGGGCGTCCGGCACCGGCGGGCCGTCCGGTTGCCTCGCCTGGTCAGCGGGCAGGTCCGCTGGCAGTGGCCGTCCCGGCTGGAGCTACGGTCCACCCCCTCCGGGGCGCACGGTACGGCTCCGGACGCCGAACTGCTTGTGGTCTGCGACGCGCTGCGGACGATCCAACAACCCACCCTGGCCCTTGGTGGCCAGGTGGGCCCGGTGACCGAGCTGGCCCGGCTGATCCGACGGACGGTGGCCTGTTTCCGGGTCACCCGTCCCGAGTTGGTGGAGCTGGCACCGCCGGAGCGGGACGTGCTGATCCGACGGGCCACCGCCGCTCCGATGACAGGTGAGGCGCGGGTGACCCTGCCCGGTTCGCTGCCTGTGGAGTTCCTCTCCCGCGACGACTACTACCGCACCCCCGAGCCGGCGGGGCAGGACGCCGTCGGCAGCTGACCGACCACGCGCCACAGTGGACCGCGAACAGCACGGGCGGGGCATGGCTGGTCGAGCAGGGCCGAACGGTCGAGCAGGGCCGAGCGGTCGAGCAGGGCCGAGCGGTCGAGCAGGGCCGAGCGGTCGAGCAGGGCCGAGCGGTCGAGCAGGGCCGAGCGGTCGAGCAGGGCCGAGCGGTCGAGCAGGGCCGAGCGGGCGAGCGAGGCCGAGCGGGCGGGGCCGGGGGCCGGTGCGGCCGGGGGGCCCGTGCGGCCGGGGGGCCCGTGCGGCCGGGGGGCCGGTGCGGCCGGGGGGCCGGTGCGGCCGGGAAGGCGGACTCCCACCGCGACCACACCCACCACCGCCATCGCCACCGCATCCCCACCGCGACCGCGTCCGCCACCGTCACCGCGACCACACCCACCACCACCACCACCACCGCCACCGCATCCCCACCGGGACCGCACCCACCACCGTCACCGTCACCGCATCCTTACCGCGACCGCGACCGCGACCGCCACCGTCACCGCGACCACATCCGCCATCGCTGTTCGGCTGGTTCCGGTCGCTCCCGCGCGGTGCCTCAGCCATATGATCGTGCTGCAACCATGTTGTAGTGGGCTTCTGAACAACGGAGGCCACTACAACATGGTCAACACCGTTGCGTTAGGTGGAACGGCTGTTCGTCAACCACCGCTGCCTCGCCGATCATGGAGTTGTGGTGGGTAACAGAACGCCCGCAAAACCCCCAAAGCCGGCACCACCACTCCATGATCGCCAAGCTGGCCCACCCCGCTCCCCGATCGGGCACTTTCTGTCCCGGGTTGACCAGCCGCCCACGGCGTTAACGCAACGGTGTTGACAACATGGTTGCAGCACGATCATGAAGGGCGCGACGAGGCGGCACCGGCCCGATGACTCGACGCATCACCTGTGGTGGCCGCTCTGCCGCGGCGTCGAGGCCGCGCCGGACGGAGTTCATCCCGATTCGTTTTCGTCATCAGCTCTACAGGACGCGCGTATGACACCAGGGCGGCGGCGTCGACCGCATGCGCCGGGCGGTCAGGAGGCGGTCAGGAGGCGGTCGAGCGGCGGGGGCGGCGGTCCAGTTCGGCGGCCTTCTCCAGGCTGGGCGCGGTACCGCCCAGGTGGGCCGGCTGCCACCAGGTGTCGTCCGGGCCGGCCGGCTTGTCGGGGTACTCCCGCTGGGCCCGGTCCACCAGCGCGGCCAGCCGGGTCTTCAGCTCCGCCGTCATGGCGTTGGCGTCCGGATAGGCGGCCGGGTCCATCGGCTCGCCGAGCAGGATGGTGATCGGGGTGTGCCGCCGGGTCAGGGTCTTCGGCCGGCCCTTGGTCCAGAGCCGCTGGGTGCCCCACAGCGCCACCGGCAGCAGCGGCACCGCCGCCGCCTGCGCCATCCGGGCCGCGCCGGTCTTCAACTCCTTCACCGTGAAGGAACGGCTGATCGTCCCCTCCGGGAAGAGACCGACCGCCTCGCCCCGGCGCAGCGCGTCCACCGCCGTGTTGTACGAACCGACCCCCGCCGACCGGTTCACCGGGATGTGCTTCATGCCGCGCATCAGCGGGCCGGAGACCTTGTGCGCGAAGACCTCGTGCTTGGCCATGAACCGGACCAGCCGCCGGGACTCGTGCGCCCCGTACCCGCAGAAGATGAAGTCGAGGTAGCTGACGTGGTTGCTGGCCAGCACCACCCCACCGGTACGGGGCACGTGGTGGTTGCCGTCGACGGTCAGCCGCAGGTCGAGGACCCGGAACATGGTCTTGGCGGCGGCGATCACGGGCGGGTAAACGAGTTCCGGCATCCGGTTACTTTACCCCGCGTAGGTTACGGAACCGTAGGGCGGAGCCGGCTCGGGGAGCCCGGCCGAGGCGCGGTCGGCGTACGGCACGCCGGTCAGTCGGCCAGCCGCTGCCGGTCGGCCCGGCCCCGGGCGAAGGCGTCCACCCGTCCCCACCGGCCCGGGATGTCCAACACCTCGATCCGGCCCATCCCGACGGGCAGCACCGGCTCCACCGCCAGGTGCCCCTCGTGCGGCTCCAGGCCGAGCATGGTCCGCAGCAGCAGCAGCGGGGCGCCCGTCGACCAGGCCTGCGGGCTGCACGCCGTCGGGTACTCGACCGGGAACTTGGTCTGCTCCCGGGGATAACCACCGAACGCCTCGGGCAGCCGCCCTTCGAAGTAGGTGGCCGCGTCGAGGATGCCGTTGGCGATGGTGGCGGCCTCCTCGGCGAAGCCGTACCGGCGCAGGCCCCAGGCGATGAAGGAGTTGTCGAACGGCCAGATCGTGCCGTTGTGGTAGCCGATCGGGTTGTACCGCACCTCCCCCTCGGCGAGGGTACGCACGCCCCAGCCGGTGAACAGCCGGGGCCCGACCATGTGCCTGGCGATCTTCTCGGCCCGGTCGTGGTCGACGATCCCGCTCCACAGCAGGTGCCCGATGTTGGAGCTGAGCACGTCGCACTGCCGGCCGTCCGGGTCGAGGGCCAGCGCGTAGTACTCCCCGTCGGCCACCCACCAGTCCCGGTTGAACCGCTCCTTCAGCGCTGCGGCCTCCCGCTCCAGCCGGTCGGCGAACGCCGGATCGTCCCAGAACTCCCGGGCCATCCGGGCCGCCCGGCGCTTCGCGTCGTACGCGTAGCCCTGCACCTCGCAGGTGGCCCGGGGGAACGGCGGCAGGCTACCGTCGGCGTACGAGATGGAGTCCCAGGAGTCCTTCCAGCACTGGTTCTCCAGCCCGGTCTCGGTGTTGCGCCGCTCGTACCAGATGTAGCCGTTGCCGGCCAGGTCGGCGTAGTCGTCGATCCACCTCAGCGCGGCCCGGCACTCCCGTTCCAACTCCTTGACCAGCGCGACGTCCCCGCTCCACCGCTCGTACTCGTCAAGCAGGACCACGAACAGCGGGGTGGCGTCGACCGAACCGTAGTAGGGCGAGTGCGGCTGCTCCTCGAAGGCGGCCGTCTCGCCGTAGCGCATCTCGTGCAGGATCCGGCCCGGGTCCTCGTCCCGGAAGTCGTCGAACCGGGTGCCCTGGAGGGCAGCCAGAATCCGTAGCGTGGTCTTGGACAGTTCCGGGGCGAACGGCAGCACCTGCAGACAGGTCAGGATGCTGTCCCGGCCGAACATGGTCATGAACCAGGGCAGGCCGGCGGCGGGCAGGGTCTGGCCGCCGAGCGACAGCGGCGCGAAGCGCAGCGCCGCCAGGTCGATCAGGCTGCGCCGGTAGGTGGCGGCCACCCGGTCGTGCTCACTGTTCACCTTGGGGGCCTTGGCGATCCACTCCTCCAGGTCGTGCGCGAGGGCGAGCCGTTCGTGGCCGTGCACGGTCACGCCCAGCCGCAGGTCCCGGCCCCCCGGGCCGATCGCGAAGGTCTGTACGTCGATCTCCGCGGTCCACTCCTCGTTGGGTTCCAGGTGCACCGAGTACGCGAAGCCGTTCCGGTCGTACCGGGCCGGCCGGGACGACGAGATGACCGTCTCCCGCCGGAAGTTGCCCCGGCGGTAGCCCAGCCGCAGCCGGTCGGACTCGGCCTCGGCGTACAGCTCGCCCTTTTTGTTGAGGATCTCGTCCTTGACCTGGAAGAGGTCGGCGAAGTCGGCCCCGGCGTCCATCCGGACCTCCAGGTCGACCGCCTTCTCGTCGTGGTTCAGGATGGTCAACTGTTCGCGGAAGCTGCCACCGACCGCGCGCTCCCGGATGATCGACAGCTTCGCGTCGACGTAGTGGGTGGCCATCCCGGGCACCAGGAAGAACCGCGCCTCGTAGTACTGGAGGTCGTCGTAGGACAGCGCGTTGAGCCGTTCCCCGTTGACGGTCAGCACCCAGCGGGACAGGAAGCGGACGTCGAGGGAGAACAGGCCGGTCGGCTCGGTCGGTGTCGCCTCGATGTCGCCGGTCTCCTCCGAGACGACGAACGTGTTGCCGTCCAGGATCCGGACCGTGTTGCTCTGTCCCATCACCGCACCTCCCGCTGGTGGAGCCGGTGCGGCCCCTGGGCGTCCGGGGAACTGGGGAAGACCCGCTCGATCTGCACCACCAGCCGGGCGTCCCCGGTCACCGTCATGTCGCCGCGCAGCAGCGCCGCCAGGCCGTGTTCCCGACCCGCCGCCATCTCCTCGAACAACGCCGGAGTCGTCCCGATGACGGTGTCCGCCTCGCGGTCCTCCTGGCTGACCGCCACTTTGCCCCGGTCAACCCGGAGCAGCCAGTGGGTGGTCTGCGCCCCCTCGTGCAGGTCGAACCGCAGCGTCCCCACGGCCTTGTCCAACAGCGGCTCGTAACCCCGCCGCTCCAGACTCTCGAAGAACCTCGTGGTCGCGTCCACCATCGGGCCTCTCCCCCGTCGTCCCATCCGCCTGCCGGTACCGGCGGGGGATCCCCGCCCGGTCCGCCGTCAACCTCGCCCGGATCGGGTGAGGCCATCCGCCGGGGCCGGCACCCGCGCCGACGGGGACGACGAACGCCGGCCCCCGGGATGTCCCGGGGGCCGGCGTCTGGGTCGTCCGCATGCGGAGGTCAGTTGTTGGGGTCGTCGGCGCTGATGTCCGCGAGGACCGACTGGGGTTCCCGTTCGACCGCAAGGTCACCCATCGACACCAGGCCCACCAACCGGCCGTCGTCGATCACCGGCAGCCGGCGTACGGCGTAGGTGCGCATCAGGTCCGCGGCGGCGACCGCGTCGTCGTGCTGGCTGACCGTGATCACGTCCCTGCTGGTGATCTCGTTGAGCCGGGTACGGTTCGGGTCCAGACTCTCGGCTACCGCCCGGACGGTGACGTCCCGGTCCGTGACGATTCCGACCACGTCGTCACCGCTGGTCACCACCACGTCGCCGATCGCACTGTCCCGCATCTCCTGCGCGGCGGCGGTGAGCGTGTCGTTGCCGTCCATCGTCACCAACCGGGTCGTCATGAACTCTCCGACCGTTGTCATGGCGCTCTCCTCTCGGTGTCGGCACGGCCGTCTACCCGCCGCTCCCGACCAGGTAACGCACCTCCACCAGCGCACCCGGTGACCGGCACGGCCGTCCCCGCCGCCGGGCCGAGCGCGGGGGACGCCGGCCCGGCGGGACCGGCCGGACGCCGAGAGCGCCCGACCCGACGCGACCGGTCAGCGGAGTCCGGCGGCGACCAGTTCGGCGAGCTGTACCGCGTTCAGCGCGGCACCCTTGCGCAGGTTGTCGTTGGCGCAGAACAGCGCCAGGCCGTGCTCTACGGTCTCGTCGGCCCGGATCCGGCCGACGTACGTCGGGTCCTGACCGGCCGCCTGCAACGGCGTCGGTACGTCCGACAGGGCCACCCCGGGGGCACCGTCGAGCAGTTCCCGGGCCCGCTGCGGGGTGATCGGCCTGGCGAACCGGGCGTTGATCTGCAACGAGTGGCCGGTGAAGACGGGCACCCGGACGCAGGTGCCCGAGACCTTCAGCTCGGGGATCTCCAGGATCCTCCGGCTCTCGTTGCGCAGCTTCTGCTCCTCGTCGGTCTCGAACGAGCCGTCGTCGACGATCGCGCCGGCCAGCGGGAGCACGTTGAAGGCGATCGGCCGGGCGAACGAACGCGGCGCGGGGAACTCCACAGCCGCCCCGTCGTAGGCCAGCCCGGCGGCCCCCTCGACGACCTTGCGGACCTGCTCGTCCAGCTCGGCGACGCCGGCCAGACCGGCACCGGAGACCGCCTGGTAGGTGGCGACGACCAGGCTCACCAGCCCGGCCTCGTCGTGCAGCGGGCGCAGCACCGGCATCGCGGCCATCGTGGTGCAGTTCGGGTTGGCGATGATGCCCTTCGGCCGGTCGGCGATCGCGTGCGGGTTGACCTCGGCGACGACCAGCGGCACCTGCGGGTCGGTGCGGAACGCCGACGAGTTGTCGATCACCACGGCACCGGTCGCGGCGACCCGGGGCGCCAGCTCCTTCGCCGTACCCTTGCCGGCGGAGAAGAGCACGATGTCCAGCCCGGAGTAGTCGGCGATGGCCGCGTCCTCCACCGTGACCTCGCCGCCCTGCCAGGGCAGGGTGCGCCCGGCCGACCGGGCCGAGGCGAACAACCGCACCTGCTCCGCCGGGAACCCGCGTTCCGCCAGCACCTGCCGCATGACCCCACCGACCTGGCCGGTGGCTCCCACAATGCCGATCCTCATGCCCGCGAGGCTACCCAGCCGCAGGCCCACGGCGGGAAACCTTTCCCACCGCCCGGGTCACCGCCCGCCCGCCGGTCACCGCCCGTGCCCCCCACCACACCACAAACCACCCGACGGTACGCCCCGAAGCCCCGGAAGATCGCCCGTGACCAGGCCGTCCGGCCGCAGCATCCGCACCACCGGCCCGGCCCGGCCCTCCCGGGGCGGCGCGACCGGAATCACACCGCCCCGCTCCCCGACCTGCCCTCAGCCCGGTGGTCGGCCACCCGTCGAGCGCCGTTCAGCCGGCGTGGTCGGTCACCTCGCCGAGCCCGGAGGCGACCAGCTCGTCGCGGATCAGCGCCGCGTCCCCCTCGATGACCAGGGTGAGCGCATCCGGGTGCAGGTGCTCGCCGGCAGCCGCGGAGACCTGCGCGACGTCGGCGGCGAGCAGTTCCTCCCGCAACCGCGCGTGGTAGTCGTCCGGCAGGTCGTGCACGACCAGGGTGGTCAACGCCGAGGTGATCGCCCGGGGACTCTGCAACTCGACCGAGAGCTGACCGGCCCGCCAGGACCGGGCCACCGCCAGCTCGTCCTCGGTCACCCCGCCGGCCCGGGTACGGGTGATCTCGCCGATCGCCTCGACCAGGGCCGGGGCGGTCACCGACGTCTGCACGCCGGAGCTGACCGCGAACCGACCGAACCGGCGGGACGAGGCGAAGTCGCCCCGGATGCCGTACGTGTAGCCGCGTACCTCGCGGATCAGGTGGTTGAGCCGGGAGGTGAACGCCCCGCCCAGCACCGTGCCGGCGAGCGTCATCGGCACGTGGTCGGGGTGGGCGCGGTGCGGTGACGGGTGGCCCAGCCGCAGGGTGGACTGCACCGAGCCGGGGCGGTCCACCAGGATGATCCGCCGTCCGGCGGGCAGCGCCACCTCGATCGGGCCGCCCCGCTCGACGGGACCGCCGCCGGTGCCCGCGAACGCCGCCGCGCCCAGCGCGTCCAGGTCGATCCGGTCCAGGTCACCGGCGACGATCAGGGTGCCGGGGCGGAGGAACCACTCGGAGTGGAAGACGGTGACGTCCTCCACGTCCAGCCCGGCCACCGAGCCGGGGTCGCCGTACAGCGGCCGGCCCCACCGGTTCTGCGCGCCGAACAGGTCGGCACGTAGCGCCGCGTCGGCACGTGGACCGGGGTTGGACCAGTCCATCCGCAGCGCGGTCGCCTCGTCGTCGCGGACCCGGCGCACGTCGTCCGGGTCGAGCCTGGGCGTCCGCACCGCCTCGGCGAGCAGCTCCACCGCGGCGCCGAGCCGGTCCACCGGCACCTGGACGCTGACCTGGAAGCTGTCCCAGTCCAGCCCGGTGGCCAGTTCGGTGCCGAGGCCCTCGACGGCCAGCGCGAAGCCGGTGGCGTCCCGCTGCGCGGTGCCCTCCTCCAGCGCCTTGGCCAGCACCGCGCCGAGCCCTTCCTTGCCCACCTGCTCACGCCCGGCACCCGCGTCGAGCAGCAGCAACGCGACGGCGAGGTTCTGGCCGGGCAGGTGCGCGGCGACCACCCGGCCACCGGCGACCTCCCGCCGGACCACCGTCGGGAACCGGTAGGGCCGGGCGGTGCCCGGACCCGGACGGGTGGTGATCAGCGTCATGAGGTCTCCTCCGGCAGGTAGGTCAGGGTCACCCGGTCGGCGGGGGTGAGCACGTCGGCGGCCAGCTCGGCGATCTGCGTGGCGGTCACCGACAGCCAGCCGGGCAGCCGGTCGGCGGTCTTCGCCGGGTCGCCGATCTGGGTGGCGTACCGGCCGAGTGCGTCGGCCCGGCCGTCCACCGTGGCCATCTGCCGCCACCAGGCGGTGCTGAGCAGCGCCTTGGCCCGGTCCAGCTCGGCGGCGGTGACCGGCACGGTGGCGAGTTCGTCGACCACCTCGGCGACCCCTTCGGTGAGCCGCTCGGCGGTCACCCCGGGGCGGGCGGTGGCGGTGGCGATCAATGGCGCCGGGGCGTGCGCCAGGTCCACCCCGTACGCGCCGACCAGGTCCGGCTGGGCGAGCCGTTCGCCGTCGGCGAGGCGCTGGTAGAGCCGGCTGCCCCGGCCGCTGCCGAGCACCGTGGCGGCCACCGTGGCCACGTCGTAGCCGGGGCTGCCGAACGGGTGGGTGCGGTGCGCGACGTAGACCCGGGCGGCCGGAACCTCGGCGGTGACCGTCTCGACGGCGGGCCGGTCGGTGCGGGCGACGGTGTGGCCGTCCGGCGCGGCGGGGATGTCACCGCGCGCCGGGATCCCCCCGAAGTACCGCTCGGCCAGCGCGAACACCTCGGCGGCGGTGGCGTCGCCGACCACGGTGAGCACCGCGTTGTCCGGCGCGTAGTAGGTCTGGTGGAACGCCTGGAAGGTGGCCAGGTCGGCGGCGTTCAGGTCGGCCATCGACCCGATCGTCGCGTGGTGGTAGGGGTGCCCCGGCGGGTAGAGCAGCGGGAGCAGCCGCAGCCAGGCGTCGCCGTACGGGACGTTCTCGTAGCGCTGTCGACGCTCGTTCTTGACCACGTCCCGCTGGTTGTCCAGGGTCTGCTGGGTCAGCGCGGGGACCAGCCCGCCCATCCGGTCGGCCTCCAGCCACAGGGCCAGTTCCAGATGTTCGGCCGGGACGGTCTCGAAGTAGTTCGTCCGGTCCGGGTTGGTGGTGGCGTTGAGCGAGCCACCGGAGCCCTGGATCAGCTTCATGTGTTCGGTCTTGGCGACGTTGACCGAGCCCTCGAACATCAGGTGCTCGAAGAGGTGGGCGAAGCCGGTCTGTCCCGCCGGCTCGTGGCGGGAGCCCACGTCGTACCAGAGGTTGACCGCGACCGCCGGGGCGGTGCGGTCCTCGCTCACCACCACGCGCAGGCCGTTGTCCAGTCGGGTCGTCTCGATGGGCCAGGGGTAACCGCTGTCGGGCATGACCCGACGCTATCCGATCTCCACGCCGCCGGGGCGACGCGCCACCGTCCGGCCCCGCCGCACCACCACCGCCCGCACCGGCACACCACCCGGACCACACTCCACCTGGCCTGTCCGCCCGGCCTGTCCACCTGGCCTCGACGGGCGAACAACCGGCCTTGATCGACTCAATGACGCCGAGGTGGCGGGATCACCCGGAAGTGGACACCGCCACCTCGGCGACCTGGAGTGGGTCGGGGGTGGATCAGTCAGCGGGTGGATCGGTCAGGGGTGGGTCAGTCGGGGGGTTCGATCGTGGTGACGGTCTGCTCGGACGTCCGGTGCTCCAGCACCGTGTCGGGGGCGGCCCGCTGGTCGGCCTCGCGGAGATCAGACTCGGCGAGGATCGCCTCGGCCTGGGCCTGCGGGTCGTCGCTGCCGACCGCTGCCTCCTCGGGCAGCAGGTGGGCCCGGGACTCCACCCGTTCCTGGTCGCTCTGCTCGTGGGTCATGAGGTTGTCGATACCCCACCGACGCCTCCGCCACGCCCCCAGACCCCCAACCCCGCAACGAGATCCCCCACCGCCCGAGCCCACCCCTCGATCCAGGATGTAGGGGCCTCCCGCCGACCTGAGGCCACTACATCCTGGATCGAGCACGATCATCGGCGGAATTCGACAGACGGCCATCGTCGGGGACCGAGCGCGGTCATGAGCGGGACGGAGACGAGGCCCGAGGGGCGAGCGGGGGACGTGCGGGCGTAGCGGGCGGGCGTAGCGGGCGGGCGTAGCGGGCGGGCGTCAGGAGCGGAACGGGCCGCGTACCTCGTAGGTGAGGCCGCCGGCGGAGAGGCCGGACGTGCCGCGCTGGGACGAGAAGTAGAGCCGGCTGCCGTCCGGCGAGAACGCCGGCCCGGTGATCTCCGACGAGGACTGCCCGGTGATCCGCAGGAACGGCGTCACCACTGCGGTCGGGGTGATCAGGTTGATCTCCATGTTGCCGCCGTCCTCGGCGACGTAGAGGTCGCCGGAGCGGGTGCCGGTGATGTTGTCCACCCCGGTCAGCGGGGCGCTGCCGCCGGTCACCAGCGAGTCGTCGTACGCCAGGTCGATGCGCTGGCCGACCACGTCGTACGCCCAGACCCGGTTGTCGCCCTTGGTGGTGAACCAGCAGGTGCCGTCGGCGTACCAGCAGCCCTCGCCGCCGGTGAACCGCTTCGCCCCGGAGACCTGGTTGCGGGTCGCCGTCGGCGAGCCGTCCGGATCGGGGACCCGGGCCCAGCTCACCGGGCCGCTGGTGGCGGTGCCGGCGACCAGCACCTCCAGGGTGCCGGCGGAGAGGTCGCCCCAGACGGAGGGGCGGAACCGGTAGAAGCAGCCGTCGGTCTCGTCCTCGGTCAGGTAGATCACCTGGCGGACCGGGTCGGCCGCCGCCGCCTCGTGCTTGAACCGGCCCAGCGCCGGGCGCTGCACCGCGGCGGTGCCGCCCTGCGGGTAGGTCTCGTAGACGAAGCCCCGGCTGATCTCCTCGCAGGAGAGCCAGGTCCCCCACGGCGTCGCGCCGCCGGCGCAGTTCTGGTTGGTGCCGGAGAGGATGCGGTACGCCGAGGCGATCGTCCCCTCGGCGGTGAACCGCACCGCCGACGCGCCGCCGCTGGGGGTGATCTCCGAGTTGGAGACGTAGATCCAACCGGTGCCGGCGGCGAAGCAGGCCCCGCCGTCGGGAGCGTTGTGCCAGGTGTACGAGGTGCCGGGGACCACCTGCCGGGAGCGGGCGATCACCCGGCTGGTGAAGCCGGCGGGCAGTTGGATGCCGTTGCCGTCGGCGGTGCCGAGTGGACCGTAGGGGCCGACGCCGGGTTGGGCCGGGGCGGCCAGCGCGGCGCCGGACCAGAGGCTGCCGGCGAAGGCGGCGGCCCCACCGGCGACGGTGGCGCGCAGGACGGTACGACGGTCCATCGGAACCTCCGGGGGATGCGAGCGGTGCCGCCGAAGTTACCGACGGTCGCCGTGCCGGAAGTGAACGTCAGGCGAGGTTCGGCCGACTACCGGATGAGTCTTTCCTCCGCCTCGGGTACGCTTGCCGGCGTGACACGTTCGTATCGATGGTTTAGGCAGCCGGCTGCGGAGCCGGTGACCTCACCATGAGCTGACGTCACCGCGTTTCGAGCCGGCCGGGCAGGAGCCTTCAGCTTCCTGCCCTTCTGTTTACGAGCAGCCGGCTCGACCCGGGCACCGGCACCGGGCACGGTCGGCGGAAGGACTTCCCCCGTGACGACCCCGGACAACGGGCCGACCCCGGACAACGGCGCGGTCATCGACCAACGGATCGACCGTGTCGTGCCGCTTACCACCCCCGCCCTGCTCCTGCACGAGCTGCCCCTGGATCCGCCGCTGGCCTCGGCCGTGCTGGCCGGTCGACGCGCGGTCGGGCGGGTGCTGGACCGCGCCGACGACCGCCTGCTGGTGGTGGTGGGCCCGTGCTCGGTGCACGACCCGGCGGCGGCGCTCGACTACGCGCACCGGCTGCGCGAGGCCGCCGACCGGCACGCCGACGACCTGCTGGTGGTGATGCGTGTCTACTTCGAGAAGCCGCGTTCCACTGTCGGCTGGAAGGGCCTGATCAACGACCCGGCGCTGGACGGCTCCGGTGACGTGAACACCGGCCTGCGGACCGCGCGGGCGCTGCTGCGCGACGTGGTCCGGTTGGGGCTCCCGGTGGGCTGCGAGTTCCTCGACCCGATCACCCCCCAGTACATCGCCGACACGGTGGCCTGGGGCGCGATCGGTGCCCGGACGGTGGAGAGCCAGGTGCACCGGCAGCTCGCCTCCGGGCTGTCCATGCCGATCGGCATGAAGAACCGCCCGGACGGCAGCATCGCCACCGCCGTGGACGCGATCCGGGCCGCCGAGGTGCCGCACGTCTTCCCCGGCATCGACGTCTCCGGCACCCCGGCGATCATGCACACCCGGGGCAACGCCGACGGGCACCTGGTGCTGCGCGGCGGCGGGGGCCGGCCGAACTACGACGCCGGGTCGGTGGCCGGGGCGCTGGACCTGCTCCGGGCGGCCGGGCTGCCGGAGCGGCTGGTGGTCGACGCCAGCCACGCCAACAGCGGCAAGGACCACCGCAACCAGCCGAGGGTGGCCGCCGACGTGGCCGCCCAGCTCGCCGCCGGGCAGCGGGGCATCGTCGGCATCATGCTGGAGAGTTTCCTGCTGGCGGGCCGGCAGGACCTGGACCCGACCCGGGAGCTGACCTACGGCCAGTCGGTCACCGACGCCTGCATCGACTGGGGCACCACGGCGGAGGTGCTGGAGCACCTCGGAGCCGCCGTCCGGGCCCGCCGGGCCACCCTGCCCACCCCGGCCTGACGGGTTTGACCGTTTCGACCCCGGGTAGCAGGGCGGGGTGACCGACGACGCACCCGTGACCGACGACGCACCCGTGACCGACGACCTGCCCGGGACCGACCAGCCGGACATCCGGCAGCTCGACGAGTTGCTGGACGAGATCTACCACGGCCAGGAACGGCTCAGCCAGGCCGACATCTACCGCTCGGCGGTCAGCGCGGGCCTGCCGGCGGAGCTGCTCACCCGGGTCGCCGCGCTCCCCGAGGGCGAGTACGCGGTGGACGAGGTGGCCGACCTGCTGGGCGGGACGGCGGGCTGACCGGCCGTTGCCGGCGAGAGGAGATCGAGATGTCCGACCAGCAGGAACACCACGAGCGGGTGCCGGCCCTCGGCCAACCCCCCGAGGGGCAGGACACCCTGCCCGAGCCGGACTTCGCCAACGAGCACGACCGGACCGCCGTCGACAGTGACGTGATCACCGGCGCGGACGCCGACGAGCGGGAACCGGAGACGTCGCGCGGCTGGGCGGGTGAGGACCACGGCACCACCCCCACCTGAGCGGGCGGATGACGGGAAAGGGGCCGGCGGACACGATCCGCCGGCCCCTTCCGCGTACCTGTCACTTCTCGTCGGGACGCCCGCCCTCGGCGGCCTGCTGGGCCACCGCGTACCCCATCTGGAGGAAGTCGGACGCGGCGACGGCGGTCAGCGCGGTCGCCACCAGCCGGGTCAGCCGGGGGGCCAGCACCAGGCCACCGGTCAGCCCGGTGGCCACCCAGACGGCCAGGCAGAACGGGCAGCTGAGCAGCTCGCCGATCGCGTGCCGGGTGGCGCTGCCCTGGTCACGGACCTGCTCCATCACCTCGCCGCTGCCGATCGGGTGGTCGTAGCGGGTGAACGGGGCGCGCAGCGGGCTGGTCACCGCGTCCTTGGAGAGCAGCCGACTCAGCTTGTGGGTGGCGACGGCGAGCAGCACCACGTCACCCGGGGAGGGCCGTTCGGGCACCGGTCGACCGGTCGCCTTCACCAGCGCCGCGATGGAGGCGGTCACCCCGGCGTACGTGCCCATCGCCGCCAGGTAACCACCCAACGGGCGATGCTCGTGCGGCGCGTACGCCTGACGCAGACGCGTCACCTTCTGCTTCAGGCCGCTGTCGGTCACCGGGTCTCCTCGTCCGTTCGCATCGGTGGGTGCTTCGCATCACGTCTTCGGTGTCCAGCGGGGCGGGTCGGGGGTCAGCCCGCGGTCAGGTTCTCGGCGACCTCACGTTCGAGGTTGACCAGGGATTCGTCGGCCAGCCCGTCGGCCGACCCGGCGGGCAGTTCCAGCCGGACCCGGGCCCCGCCGGCGTCGGCCGGTGCGACCTGGAGTTCGGCCGCGCCGTCCGGGCCGTCCCAGCGGGCCCGCAGCTCGTGGTCGGACCGGGTGGTCGGGGCAGGGCCGTCGGCCCGCAGCGTCCCGGGCAACCAGGCGTCGGTCCGGTCGGGGTCGGTGGCGGTGCTGAACACCACCTCGGGGGGCGCGGACATGCCCCGCTCGGCGCGCACGCCCATCAGGAGTCCCGCAGCCGGTGCGGGTCGACCTCGCGGCCGGGGTGCCGGGCCAGGTACTCGGTCTCCAACTCGGCGGTGCGTCGCAGGTGGTTGGCGAGCGCCGAGTCGGCGGCGTGCCGGAGTGTGTCGAGCCGGGTGCGGTGCAGGCTCTGCAACTCGCGGATCAGGTCGTCCTCGTCGAGCTCGGCCGGGTCCACCCCGAGCAGCTCGCCGTCGGTCCCGGAGATCACGGTGGCCGCGTGGTGGACGTGGTCGCCGTCCCACTCGGGCATCCGCTGTTCCGGGCTGGCCTCGGAGCGGTGTACTGATTCGGTCATGTCGCCCCCTCGGGTTCGACTGTGCTGGTGTCTAGACGGATGCCCAGCCGGGATGTCACCAAACCCTCCGGCGCGCCAGCTACGACGCCGCGTCGGAGACACCGGCCCGCCCCGGTACCCTCGACGGCATGAAGCGGCTCTGGACCCCGGCGTGGATCCTCCGCCACGTGGCCCTGGTCGTCCTGGTGACGGGCTTCCTGGCGCTGGGCTGGTGGCAGATCAGCCGGGCCGCTTCCGGCAACACGCTGAGCTGGGCGTACGCGGTGGAGTGGCCGATCTTCGCCGGCTTCGTGGTCTTCGTCTGGTGGCGTGAGGTCCGGCACACGCTGCGCGGCCCGCACACCGCGCCGCCGCCGGCCACCGCGCCGGGCGAGACGGCACCGGTCGACACCGCCACCGCACCGTCGGCCACCCCGGCGGTACGCCGTCCGGTGCGGGTCGCCCGGGTGCCGGCCGCCCCGGCCGACGGCGCGGACGACGCCGACCTGGCCGCGTACAACCGCTATCTGCACTGGCTGAACGCCAATCCGGGCGCGAGGCCCGGCGACTATCCCGGCTGAGGCCGGTCGGAAGGACGGACGACGGTGGGCGGAGCCCTTACCCGGTACCGCGTGATCGCCTGGATCGTGGGCGTGGCGCTGGCCGTGCTGGTGTTGATCGGCATGCCGCTGAAGTACGCGTTCGACGAGCCGATCGTGGTGGCGGTCGTCGGCACCGCGCACGGCTGGCTCTACCTGCTCTACCTGGCCGCCACCTTCGACCTGGGGCGTCGGGTGGACTGGCCGTTGAAGCGGATGCTCCTGGTGATGCTCGCCGGCACGGTGCCCTTCGTGTCGTTCGTGGCGGAGCGCAAGGTCACCCGCGAGTTGTCCACCGCGCGTCCCCGTACCCCGGAGCCGGCCGTCCTCTGACGGCCCGTGCTCAGCGGGCCGGTCGCCAGTAGGCGGCGGTGCGTGACGGGTCGTCGGCGTCGGGGTAGCGGTGCTCCTCCCGGGCCTGGTGCAGGGCGTCGACCACCTGGTCGAACTGCTCCCGGTCGTCGCTGCTGAACAGCAGCAGCTCGGTGCCGTGGCAGTGCCCGTGCAGTTCGTGGGCCGGTGGTCGCCACCGGTCCCCGAGCAGCACCAGCAGCACCGGCATCAGGCACACCACCCCCAGCCCCAGGTACGCCCCGGCGGTGAGCCGTTCCAGGCCGCCGGTGAAGCCGAGCAGCACCCCGGCCGTACCCGCGCCGACGGCGGCGAGGGTGACCACCCGGGCCGCGAGCCGGTCGTGCGGCCCACGGCCGGTGCGCAGGTGGGTGAGGTCGGCGACGGCGTAACTGCTCCGGCCGGCGGTGAACCGCTCGGTGGTCACCACGATCCCGGGCCGGGCGTACAGCAGCGTGGTCGGTCGGGACCAGCGCGGCGGTCGGGTGCTGGCGCGGTCTGCCTGCACGGCGTCCTCCCAGGGGCCGACGGGGGCCGGTGTGTCCCACCGCGATATCCACCTGCGTACGGCGGGATTCCCGGCTGAGGCTCCATTCTGTTGCCGGCACACCCGGGCCGCTTCCCGATTTCCGACAGATCCGGCGACCGCCACTTCCCTGCTCCGGCACATCTGGCCACCATTCCGGTTTTATCCCTCTTTTCCCACGCGATCCCCATCGGTATCCGCCTGGAACGACGAATCAGACCTTCCTCGCTAACCACTCAGCACCCGGTCACCGCCCCCTCCCCGGCCGCACCCGTTTCCAGCTGCCACAACGACACGCCGCACCGCTCCGGCAACATTCGACGCTGCTTTGTCTGCGCGTCACTCCCGTCACGGGTTAGGTTGATCGGGCCGGCACGGTAAACGGCCGTCCATCCGGACGGGCCCGGCCGGTGTCACCGAGGGCGTCAGCATCCCCCGGTGACCGGTGGGAGAGGAGTCTTCCGCTCTTGTCGTCCTTACGGATGCTGCTGCGCACCCTGGCGGTCGCCGGCCTGTCGGCCGCGCTGATCGCCCCCTCGGCACCGGCCCGGGCCGAGCCCTCGGTCGCCGAGCTCACCAGCCGGATCGAGAAGTCCTCGGCGGAGCTGGAACGGATCGTCGAGTCCTACAACAAGCTCAACGAGGAGATCAAGACGAACCAGGCCACCGCGGCCGGTCTGCACGCGCGGATCGGCCCGCTGGAGACCCAGGCCGCCCAGAGCCGGGCCGCGGTGGGGCAGATCGCCGCCACCGCCTACAAGACCGGGGGACTGCGCACCGCCGAGGCGATCCTCGACCCGGCCGGCGGCTCACTTGTCGACCGGCTCGGCACCCTCGACCAGCTCACCCGGCAGCGTCAACAGCAGATCGACGGGTACACCGCCGACCAGCGGGCGCTGCTCGACCAGAAGACCCGGCTCGACAGCACCTTGGCCCGGCAGGCCGCCCAGTCCCGGGCCGTCGTCAAGGCCAAGAAGCGGATCGAGCAGGATCTGGCGAAGCTCTACGAGATGCGCCGGGCGGCGTACGGGCGGGCCACCGAGGCCCCGGCGGCCAAGCCGGTCCGGTCCACCCCGGCCGCCACCCCCGACGCACCGGCCGTCTCCGGCAGCGCCGGCGCCGCCGTGCGGTACGCGTACGGGGCGATCGGCAAGCCGTACGTCTGGGGTGCCGAGGGCCCCGGCGGATACGACTGCTCCGGGCTGACCCTGGCCGCCTGGCGGTCTGCCGGCAAGCGGCTGCCGCACAACGCGGCGATGCAGTGGAACGCCACCTCCCGGGTCAGCCGTAGCGAGCTGCGCCCCGGCGACCTGGTCTTCTACTCGGGGCTCGGGCACGTCGCGCTCTACGTCGGCGGCGGTCAGGTGATCGACGCGCCGAGCGCCGGTCGCAACGTGCTCAAACGGAAGATGAACATGATGAGCATCGCCGGCTACGGCCGGGTCGGCTGACCGGCACGGCTACGGCGAACGGCCGGCGTCCCCCTATCGGACGCCGGCCGTTCGCCGTCATTACTACCAGCTCAGGCGGCTACTGAGCCGCTCGGTGCCACGGAACCGGCACCTGTCCCGACGAGGCCCGGTCAGGCGGCCTGGAGGCCCTCCGCCCGGGCCAGCTCGCGCAGCCGGCCGAGCGCCTGGATCTCCAACTGCCGGATCCGCTCCCGGGAGAGCGAGAAGCGCGACGCGACCTCGGTCAGCGAGTGCTCCCGCCCGTCCTCCAGGCCGTACCGGGCCCGCATGATGCCGGCGGACCGGTCGTCGAGGTGGTTGAGCAGACCCTCGATGCGCTGCCGCTCCAACCCGGTGAGGACGATGTCCTCGGGTGACGGGGCGTCGCTGTCGGCGACCAGATCGCCCAGGTTGGTGTCCCCGTCGTCGCCGACCGGCGTGTCCAGCGAGACGGTGTCCTGCGACCAGCGGCGCAGCTCGTTGACCCGCTCGACGGTGACGCCGAGGGAGGCCGCGATCTGCTCCGGCTCCGGGTCGCCGCCCAGCTCACGGGTGAGTTGGCGGGCGACGTTGCGCATCCGGTTGACGTCCTCGACCAGGTGCACGGGCAGCCGCACGGTGCGTTCCTGCTGGGCGATCGCCCGGCTGATCGCCTGACGGATCCACCAGGTCGCGTAGGTGGAGAACTTGTAGCCGCGCTCGTAGTCGAACTTCTCGACCGCCCGGACGAGGCCGGTGTTGCCCTCCTGGATCAGGTCCAGCATGGGCATGCCCGACCGCACGTAGCGGCGGGCGATCGAGACGACCAGCCGCAAGTTGGCGCGGATGAAGAGGTCCTTCGCCCGCTCACCCTCGACGACCAGCCGATCCAGGTCCTCCCGGTCGACGCCGGCGGGGACGCGGTCCTCGCCGAGCAGGTGCTCGGCGTAGAGGCCCGCCTCGATCGCCTTGGAGAGATCGACCTCCTTGGCGGCGTCCAGCAGTGGCGTCCGGGAGATCTCGTGAAGGTAGACGCCGACCAGGTCACGCTCCTCGGCGACCTCGTCGGTTCGCATGCCGATGTTCTTGTCCACGGTGTCCACGGTCCCCTCGCTCGCGCCGGTTGCCCGGTTCCTTGCCATCCCCACGTCCATCAGCCCTCCCCCGTGCTGCCCGCGGGTGCTGACACCTACACAACAGTCGAGACGGGTCGGGGATTCCATGTCGTGAGTCGAAAGTGTCACGAATGCCTGAGTACCAGCTGAAAGCCCGGTCCACGTTTGCTGTCAGCGCCCCTTGGGGCAGCCCCGTCGACCGACGGTCACCGCCTGTGGAACGGGAGGTCGTCGTCCGTTTCCGAAACGCCGCACCATTGCGACATCCGGCACACAGCGACCCTCGTCACCGCCTGGCTGCGATTCCGGTCACTGCCAGATACGGGCCGGTGGACCGGTCGGTTCACCCGGCGGTCCTGGATTACCCCACGCCCCGAACAACAATCCGTGACGTGGCGGACGTCCCCGGCGGCGGGTGTTCCCGGTCACCCCGCCCGGCGGGCCCCGCAGCGCGGCACGTCGCCGCGTCCCACCGCCGCCACCGGCGGCAGGCTCAGGAGGCGAGCAGGGCGATGGCACCGCGGACCTGGTGCGCGGTGCGGGCCAGCGCGGCCCGGGCCGCGCCGACCTCGGCCCCGGAGAGCAGCGAGACGAGGGCGGTCTTCAGGTCGCCGTCGGCCTCGTGCAGGGCACGCCGGGAGACCTCCTCGGAGCACCCGGTCGCCTCGATCAGGATGGAGATCATCCGGCCCCGCAGCTTGGCGTTGGTGGCCACCATGTCGATCATCAGATTGGAGTAGACCCGGCCCAGCCGCACCATCACCGCCGTGGAGAAGGTGTTCAGCACCAACTTCTGTGCGGTGCCCGCCTTCATCCGCGTCGACCCGGTCACCACCTCCGGGCCGGTGTCGACCCCGATGACCACGTCGACCCGGGCTGACGCCCGGACCTCCGGATTGGCGCAGAGCAGCACCGTCGCCGCACCCCGCTCCCCGGCCGCGTCGAGCGCCCCGAGGACGTACGGTGTGCGCCCGCTGGCCGCCAGTCCGACCACCAGGTCGCCTGCGGCGACGCACCCGGCGGCCTCGGCCGCGCCCCCGCGCAGGTCGTCCTCGGCGTCCTCGACGGCACGCCACATCGCATCGGGTCCACCGGCCAGGTGGGCGCAGAACCAGCCGTCCGGGGAGTTGAAGGTGGGGGCCAGCTCGGCGGCGTCGATCACCCCGAGCCGGCCGGAGGTGCCGGCGCCGAAGTAGTGCACCCGGTGCCCGCCGCGCAACGCGGTGACCGCGAGGTCGACGGTCGCCGCGATCTCGTCCAGGACGGCGGCCACCGCCGCCGGCACCCGCCGGTCGGCGTCGTTGATCACGGTGAGTACGTCCCGGGTCGACATCAGGTCGAGGTCGGTGCTGTGCGGGTTGCGCCGTTCGGTGGGCGCGCCGACGCGGACCACCTGATGCAGGTCCACCACGCCCTCGTGGCCCCGCTGCCCGAGCACGCCGTCCGGCCCGAACACGCCGTCCGGCCCGGTCGGGCCGGCGGTCACGAGCGCCTCCGGCTGCCGCCGACCCGGTGTGTGCGGACCGCCTCGGCGGTGACCTCCAGCGCCCGGCGGGCCCGGGTCCGGTTCCGGGCGGCCACTCCGACGAAGAGGCAGTCCACCACGGTGAGCTGGGCCAGCCGGCTGGCCATCGCGCCCGAACGGTAGGTCGTCTCGCGGGCGGCGGTGGTGAGGACGTAGTCGGCGACCTCGGTGATCGGCGAGCGGGGGAAGTTGGTGAGCGCGACGGTGACCGCACCCCGGGACCGGGCCTGTTCGAGCACCTCGATCACGTCGGACGTGGTACCGGTGTGCGAGATGCCGATCGCCACGTCGCCCTTGCCGAGCAGGGCGGCGGAGGTCAACGCGGTGTGCACGTCCGGGAAGGAGAAGGCGATCCGGCCGATGCGGTGCAACTTCTGCTGGAAGTCGGAGGCGACGAAGCCACTTGCGCCGGCGCCGTAGACCTCGATCCGGCCGGCGCTGACGATCGCCTCGACGACCTGCTCGCAGACCGCCGGGTCGAGCTGCTCGGCGGTCTCCTCGACGGCCCGCGCGTCGTTGAAGGCGATGGTGGCGATGATCTGCGCCAGGTCGGCGCCGGGCGGGATGTCGCCGCCGACCACCCGGGCGTCCGGTGGCTCGACCCGTCGGGCGGCCTCGGCCGCGAGCCGGATCCGCAGCTGCGGGTAGCCGTCCATGCCGACGGACCGGCAGAACCGGATGACGGTGGCCTCGGAGGTCTCGGCGGCGGTGGCGAGGTCGGTGATGGTCCGACGGGCGGCGGCGGCCGGATCCGCGACGACCAGCCGGGCGACCCGCTGCTCGGCGGGGGACAGCGACGGGAGCAGGCCACTGATGTGGACGATCAGTCCACCCGGCTCGTGACTCGCAGAAATCTTCGGACTCTTCGCCACGGATGAAACTTACTTTCACGAGCCGCGAGCGTCAACCACGACCGCGCGGATCCGACAGGAAGTATCCCCCGGGTGGGGGGCCTTGCCGGCCCAGACTTCCATTTCCGCAGCCTGACGCGCCTCCGCCGGTCCGGTGGAATCGCCCGGCCTACGGTCCGGTCTGAGCCGCGACCGGCTCCCTGGCCACGTCGTCGACCTTCGGGGCGGACGGCCCGGTGTCGTCCGGCGGGCCGTCGACCGTCGACCCGGCCTCCTCCGGCGGCAGCCAGCGCGCCAGGTGCGCCCGGATCCGCCGGGACACCTCGTCCGGCCCACCAGCCGCGTCGACCACCACGAAGCCCGGATATTCCGGCAACGACCGGTAGGCCGCATCGGCGGCGGTCAACCAGCCCATCGTCTCGTGGTCCTCGCCCCGCCGCTCGATCCGCTGGTACGCCTCGACCGGGTCGACGGCCAGCAGGAAGGTGACCTGCGGTGCGGGGAAGACCCGGTAGCCGACCCGGGCCAGCCGCTCCCACCGCTGCCCACCGTGCGCCCGGATGCTGGCGTACTGACAGGCGGAGTAGCGGTCCATCACGGCAGTGCGACCGGTCACCAGGCAGCTGAGCAGCGCGGCGGCGATGGCCAGCCAGCGCAGTACGGACTCCACGGCGATCATCCCGTCCCGACCCACCAGCAGCTGCGCGTCGGTACGGCCGAAGCGGTGGGCGACCCGGCCGAGCCAGCGCCTGCCACTCGCGTTGCGGTGGTAGGTGGCCGGCCGCCCGGCCGCGGTGAGGGCGGCGGCGAGCCGGTACGCCTGGGTGGTCTTGCCCGAACCGTCGATGCCGATCAACGCGACGCGACGCAGTCGGGCCCTACGGTCGGTCACGCGCCGCGCTCTGGCCACCCTCCACAGGCTATCCGACCCGCGCTTGCCGGCTGCCCGGTTGATCCCACTTGAGTAGGTGATAGCCGGATCGACACGCCGACCCAGGTGTGGGCGGGCGGACAGCCGGGTACGCAACGTCATTTCCCACCGATAATCCACGACGGGAGCGACCAGATGGCCGAGCGCGGGGACGTCAGCCTCCTGCACACCCTCAAGCGGGTCGCCGCCGTGCTCAAGCAGAACGAGATCCCCTTCGCCCTCGGCGGCAGCTTCGCCGTCTATGCGCACGGCGGCCACTCCAGCGAGCACGACGTGGACTTCCTGCTCCCCGAGGAGCATGTCGAGCGGGCGTTGGAGGCGCTTACCGACGAGGGCTTCACCGCCGAGCGACCGCCGGAGGACTGGCTGGTCAAGGTCTACGACGACGGGCGGATGGTGGACCTGATCCACCGACCGGTGGAGACCCCGGTCACCCAGGAGACCCTCGCCGACACCGTGGTCCGCCCGGTGGACGCCATCCGGATGCCGGTGCTGTCGGCGACCCGGCTGATGGTGCACAAGCTGCTCAGCTTCTCCCAGCACTACTGCGACTTCGCCCGGGGCCTGCCGTTGGCCCGGTCGCTGCGCGAACAGATCGACTGGGAGCGGGTACGGAAGGAGACCCAGCACTCGCCGTACGCCGAAGCGTTCCTGATGCTGCTGGACCGGCTCGACGTCGTCCCGTACGGGGGCACGCCGGTGCCGTACGCCCGCATCCCCGAGGAAAGGGAGACCCCGTGACCGAGCACAGCGCCGGCCCGCCGGACGACTACGTCGAGGCGGCGATCCAACGGCTGCTGACCGAGGACCCGGACGTGGCCGAGCAGGGCATCACAGTGGTCCGCCGGGAGCGTGGCCTGGTCCTGACCGGCGAGGTGGAGAGCCCGCACCGCCGGGCGGAGATCCTGCGTCGGGTGGCCGAACGCTTCCCGGACGAGGCGGTCACCAGCGACATCGGCGTGATCCGCGCCCAGGCGCCGGCCCAGGTCGAGGAGCTGCCGTGAGGAGGACCCGATGATCCGGATCGCCGCCGTCGGCGACGTCCACCTGGACGCCGACGTGCTGGGTCGGTTCCGCCCGGCCCTGGAGGAGTTGCCCGACTGTGCCGACGTGCTGCTGCTCGCCGGCGACCTGACCCGGCACGGCACCGAGGCCGAGGCCCGCTGCGTCGCCCAGGAGTTCGGTGGCCTCGGGGTGCCGGTGATCACCGTGCTGGGCAACCACGACCACCAGTGCGATCAGGTGCCGCAGGTGGTCAAGGTGCTGGAGGATGCCGGCATCACCGTGCTGGAGGGGACCGGCACGGTGCTGGAGTGCCCCGGTGGCCGGCTCGGGGTGGCCGGGGTCAAGGGCTTCGGTGGCGGGTTCGCCGGCCGGTGCGCCAGCGACTTCGGCGAGCCGGAGATGAAGTCCTTCGTCCGCACCAGCAACGAGAGCGCGGCGGCGTTGGGCGAGGCGCTGCGCGGGCTGGACTGCGACCTGCTCGTCGCGCTCACCCACTACGCCCCGGTGCCGGACACCCTGGCCGGTGAGCCGCTGGAGATCTATCCGTTCCTCGGGTCGTACCAGCTCGGTCAGGCGATCGACTCGGCGCCGACGGCGCTCGCCCTGCACGGGCACGCGCACGCCGGCACCGAGCGCGGCGTCACCCCCGGCGGGGTACGGGTGCGCAACGTCGCCCACCCGGTGATCAAGCAGGCGTACAGCGTCTTCCATCTGGGAGACCAGATCAACTGAGAAGCAGGTTTTCGGGATCGGACCGCCGGGTATTCAGCAGCCATGGAGCTGATTCTCTGGATTCTCGCAGTCGTACTCGTGGTCGCCGGCATCCTCGCGCTGTTCCGCCGGCAGATCCTGTGGGGCGTCGTCCTCATCGTGGTCGGCCTGTTGGTCGGCCCGGGTGGTGTCAGCATCTTCAGTTGACACCGGTCCACACCTGACCCGCCGGGGTCGTCGCCACCGGATGCTCCGTCCTCCCAGACAGGAGCATCCGGCATCGACGACCCCGGCGTCTTGCCGTCCGGCTGGTTCCCCGGTCGGGCCGGCGGCGTGGTGACGGGTTTGTCGGGGCGTACCGGGGAAATATCTTGACTATGGAGACAACCCGGAGCGACCGGCGGGCCGGCACCGCACGGACCTGGTGGGCGCTGCTCGGCTTCGGCGCCGCCGTCACGGTCGCCGCCGCGATCGGCGGGCTGGGGGTGTCCGGCACCAGCGACGAGTACGCCGCCCTGCGGCAACCGGCCTGGGCCCCGCCCTCGTGGCTGTTCGGCCCGGTCTGGACCCTGCTCTACGCGATGATCGCGGTCGCCGGCTGGCTGGTCTGGCGGCGGGTCGGCTTCGGCCCCGCACTCTGGGCCTGGTCGGTCCAGCTGGTGCTGAACGCGGTCTGGACCCCGCTCTTCTTCGGCGCCGGCCGTTACGGTCTGGCGTTCGCCGAGATCGTGCTGATGTGGCTGGCGATCGCGGTCACGGTGGTCGCCTTCCGGCGGATCTCCCGGCCGGCGGCGGCCCTGCTGCTGCCCTACTGGGCCTGGGTCACCTTCGCCGCCGCGCTGAACTTCTCGATCTGGCAGCTCAACAACTGACTGTCGCCGCCCCACAGGCCGCTGCGGGGTCGTCGCCGGGCCGGGGCAGGTCACCCCGACCCGGCGACCCCCGGTCTCAGCAGCGGGGCACGTTCGGGATGTAGCCGTCGTGGCCGGTGTAGACGTAGGCGTCGGCGATGAACCGGCCGGAGCCGATCCGGTCCCAGATCGAACTGGTGCCGAAGGTGCCGGTGACCGTGGTGCCGCTGGTCTGGCACCCGATGGTGACCTTGGCGCCGTCGGCGACCGTGCCGACTGACGAGTAGCCGGTGCCCGGCCCGGACCGGACGGTCAGCGGGGCCCCGGCGGTGTCGACCGTGCCCGATCCGGTGCCGCTGGCGCAGTCGTTGCCGCTGGTGTACGTCTTGGTGCCCCAGTACAGCGCGAGCGTGCCGTTGAACCTGACCTTGATGTCGGCACCGTCGAGGCGCTGCTCGTAGTGCAGGTGCGGGCCGGTGGACCCGCCCGTGCTGCCGACCCAGCCGATCACCTTGCCGTAGCCGACCCGCTGGCCGACCGAGACGTTGAAGCCGTTGAGGTGGGCGTAGTACGTCGTGTAACCGCCGCCGTGGTCGATCCGGACGTACTTGCCGTAGCTCGTCCCGCCGAGGTCGGTGACCCGGTCGACGGTGCCGGGGGCGCTGGCCACCACCGGATCGCCGAGGTCGTCGGTGCGGTTGAAGTCCACCGCGTTGGCCGGGCTGTGGTCCGAGCGGGTCTGGCCGGACCAGGACTGGCCGCACGGGAACGGCACCTTGAACGTGGGCGCGGCGGCCCACGCCGGGCCGGCCGGGACAAGCACCCCGCCGACCAGCACGGCCGCCACCACCGGGCTCCACCACCGTCTACGCATCCAGCACCTCCGATGTCGAGATCCTTCAATCGCCTACCCCGAGAGTGGCAGGTATCGCCATCGATGAAAAGGTGGTGAACCCCCTGCCCACCCCTGTCCGACGAGCACGGGTGGGAGCGCACCCACCTCGGATGAGGGGGTTTCGCGATTGTTACCGGGCCGTGTCCGCCAGGGGGGTGGACCGATCGGGATGCAAGCGCTTACATGTGGGGACGACTCATCGGACCGGCGTCGGGTTCCCCCACCTGTGGGCGCGCCGGCAAGGAAGGAGAACGGCATGGCGTTTGCCAGATCACGCCAGGCTCTCGCGATCGCCGGCGTGCTGGGGCTGGCCCTCGGCGCCGCCGCCTGTGGCACCGGCAACGACAAGAAGAGCAGCAACGCGGGCTCGGCCGAGTGCGCCGCATACGAGAAGTACGGCGACAACGACGGCAAGAAGGTCACCGTCTACTCGTCGATCCGGGACATCGAGGCCGACCGGCTGGCCCAGTCCTGGAAGCAGTTCGAGGACTGCACCGGCATCGAGATCGACCACGAGGGCTCCGGCGAGTTCGAGGCCCAGCTGCCCGTGCGCGTCGACGGCGGCAATGCGCCCGACCTGGCCTTCATCCCCCAGCCGGGCCTGCTCAAGCGGTTCGCCGATGCCGGCAAGCTCAAGCCGGCCGCCGCCGCCACCAAGACCGAGGCCGAGGCGAACTACTCCCCCGACTGGCTGAAGTACAGCACCGTCAACGGCCAGTTCTACGGCGCCCCGCTGGGCTCTAACGTCAAGTCGTTCGTCTGGTACTCGCCGAAGACCTTCAAGGAGAAGGGCTGGACGGTCCCCACCACCTGGGACGAGCTGATCAAGCTCTCCGACACCATCGCGGCCAGCGGCACCAAGCCGTGGTGCGTCGGCATCGAATCCCAGGACGCGACCGGCTGGCCGGCCACCGACTGGATCGAGGACGTGCTGCTGCGTACGGCCGGCCCCGAGGTCTACGACCAGTGGACCACCCACGGCATCCCGTTCAACGACCCGAAGGTGGCCGACGCGCTCAACCGGGCCGGCACCATCCTCAAGAACGAGAAGTACGTCAACGGCGGCTTCGGCGGCGTGAAGAGCATCGCCACCACCTCCTTCCAGGAGGCCGGCGTCCCGATCACCACCGGCAAGTGCGCCCTGCACCGGCAGGCGTCCTTCTACGCCAACCAGTGGCCCAAGGGCACCAAGGTCGCCGAGGACGGTGACGTCTTCGCGTTCTACTTCCCGGCCATCGACCCGGCCCAGGGCAAGCCGGTGCTGGGCGCGGGCGAGTTCGTCGCGGCCTTCGCCGACCGTCCCGAGGTGCAGGCGGTGCAGACCTACCTCGCCTCCGGCGAGTACGCCAACAGCCGCGCCAAGATCGGCGACTGGGTGTCGGCGAACAAGAAGCTCGACCTGGCCAACGTGCCGAACCCGGTGGACAAGCTCTCCGTGGGCATCCTCCAGGACCCGAAGACCGTGTTCCGCTTCGACGGTTCCGACCTGATGCCGGCCGCCGTGGGCACCGGCACCTTCTGGAAGGGCATGATCGAGTGGATCAACGGTAAGGACACCGCCACCGTGCTGGGCGGCATCGAAAACAGCTGGAAGTGATCTGCGACGGTGGCCCGGTCCGTACCCACGGACCGGGCCACCGTCGGATACCGAACCCTTGAAGGAGGGTCGATGGAGTTCGACTTCGCTGAGGAACAGCCGAAGTTCCTCATGCTGATGTACGGGCTGATCGCTTTCGTCGCGGTGGTGGGCGGTCTGCTCCTGCTCCTCGACGTGGTGCCGGCCTGGTTCGCCCGCCGTCGGGAGGCGCAGTTGGTCGCCGCCTCGACCGGCGGTGCCCCGCTACCCCGCCGGCGCAAGCCGAGGGAGGGGCTGTTCGCGCTCTTCTTCCTGCTGCCGACGTTGCTTCTGCTCGCCATCGGGTTGGTGGGGCCGGCGATCCGGACCGTCCTGCTCTCCTTCATGGACTCCGGTGGCAACGACTGGGTGGGGCTGCGCAACTACGGCTGGATGTTCTCCGAGGACTCGATCGTCCGGGTCCTGCTCAACACCCTGATCTGGGTGCTGCTGGTGCCGCTGGTGGCCACCACCTTCGGCCTGCTCTACGCCGTCATGGTGGACAAGGCCCGGTTCGAGTCCATCGCCAAGTCACTGATCTTCCTGCCGATGGCGATCTCGTTCGTCGGGGCCAGCATCATCTGGAAGTTCGTCTACGCGTACCGCGGTGACGACCAGGACCAGATCGGCCTGCTCAACCAGATAGTGGTCAGCCTGGGCGGCGAGCCTCGGTTCTGGCTCCAGGAGAGCCCGCTCAACACGCTGTTGCTCATCGTCATCATGGTCTGGATCCAGGCCGGTTTCGCCATGGTGGTGCTCGCCGCCGCGATCAAGGCGATCCCCGGCGACATCGTCGAGGCGGCCCGCCTCGACGGGGTCACCCCGTGGCAGATGTTCTGGCAGATCACCATGCCGAGCATCCGACCGGCGCTGATCGTGGTGGTGGTGACGCTGTCGATCGCCACGCTCAAGGTCTTCGACATCGTCCGGACCGCGACCAACGGCAACTACGACACCAGCGTGATCGCCAACGAGATGTACAACCAGGCATTCCGGTACGGCGAGGCCGGGCAGGGTTCCGCCCTGGCGGTCTTCCTCTTCATCCTGGTCATCCCGCTCGTGATCTACCAGATCCGCAACCTGCGTCAGCAGCGGGAGGGCTGAGATGACCACCGCCACGCCCACCGTCGGAGCCGGCGCCCAGGCGGCCGGGAAACCGACCACCACGGCCGGCCGGGTCCGCAACCGGCTCAACAGCCGCACCGCCACCCTGGTCTCGATCGTCATCGCCCTGCTCTGGACGATCCCGACGTTCGGCCTGTTCGTCTCCTCGTTCCGGCCCGAGGCCGAGATCAAGTCCACCGGCTGGTGGACCTTCTTCACCGACCCGCAGTTCACCCTGGAGAACTACCAGGACGTGCTCTTCGGGTCCTCCTCGTCGTCGGGGCAGTTGGCCAGCTACTTCATCAACTCGCTGGCCATCACCATCCCGTCGGTGCTGTTCCCGCTGGCCTTCGCCTCGCTTGCCGCGTACGCGCTGGCCTGGATCAACTTCCGGGGGCGGGACTGGCTCTACATCGCGATCTTCGCGATGCAGATCGTGCCGCTGCAGATGGCCCTGGTGCCGCTGCTGAAGTTCTTCTCCACCGGGGTCACCCTGGGCGGCGTGCAGCTGATGCCGGCCTGGGACCTGGTCGACGAGCAGAAGTTCGCCCAGGTGTGGTTCGCGCACACCTGCTTCGCCCTGCCGTTCGCGGTGTTCCTGCTGCACAACTTCGTCTCGCAGCTCCCCCGGGACCTGATGGAGGCGGCCCGGGTCGACGGGGCCACCCACCCCAAGATCTTCCGCACCATCGTGCTGCCGCTGATCACCCCGGCGCTGGCGGCGTTCGGCATCTTCCAGTTCCTCTGGGTCTGGAACGACCTGCTGGTCGCGCTGATCTTCGCCGGTGGCGGCAACGAGACCGCCCCGCTCACCGTCCGGCTGGCCGAGATGGCCGGCACCCGGGGCAACGAGTGGCAGCGACTCACCGCCGGCGCGTTCGTCTCGATCGTCGTACCGCTTGTCGTGTTCCTGTCGTTGCAGCGCTTCTTCGTGCGCGGCCTGCTCGCCGGCAGCGTCAAGGGTTGACGTCCGCCCGCCGCCGCCCGGCAGCACCGGGCGGCGGCGGAGGTCGGCGCGGAGCGGGGGAACGACAGCGTGACGAGGATCGACGACGTGGCCCGGCTCGCCGGGGTCTCCACCGCCACCGTCTCCCGGGCGTTGCGCGGCCTGCCGACGGTGTCGGCCGCCACGCGCCGTCGGGTGCTCGCCGCCGCCGAACAGCTCCAGTACGCGGTCTCGCCCAGCGCGTCCCGGCTGGCCGGGGGCCGGACCGGCACGGTCGCCGTGGTTGTGCCCCGGATCACCCGCTGGTTCTTCGGCACCGTCGTCGAGGCGGTCGAGGACTTCCTCCACCAGGCCGGTTACGACCTGCTGCTCTACAACCTCGGTGGGCGCGAGCAGGTCCGGCAACGGGTGCTGCGCACCGCCAACCTGCACAAGCGGGTGGACGCGATCATGCTGGTCGCCACCCCGCTACGGCCGGCCGACCTGACCGCCCTGGCCGAGCTGGACCTGCCCGGCATCACGATCAGCTCGGGAAGCACGGTGCCGGGCTGGCCCTGCGTCCGGATCGACGACGTGGCGGCGGCCCGGACGGCCACCCGGCACCTGCTCGACCTGGGCCACCGGCGGATCGCCCACATCTCCGGCGATCCGAACGACGAACTGGCCTTCACCACCCACACCGACCGTCGCCGGGGCTACCGGGAGGCGCTGCGCCGGGCGGGCCTGCGCCCCGACCCCAGCCTGGACATGGAGTCGCAGTTCAGCATCGACGGCGGCAACCAGGCGACAGTCGAACTGCTGGCCCGGGGAGAGCCACCGACCGCGATCTTCGCCGCCTGCGACGAGATCGCGATGGGCGCGATGACCGCGCTGCGTGACGCCGGGTTACGGGTTCCGCAGGACGTCAGCGTGATCGGCGTGGACGACCACGACCTGTCCGGCGTGCTCGGGTTGAGCACCATCGCCCAACCCGCCGCCGAGCAGGGTCGGCTCGCCGCCCGGCTGCTGCTCGATCCGCTGGGCACCGGCACCGTCGAGCCGTACGCCGGCCGGGTGCCGGCCCCCCGCGGGGTCGACGGCGACGGCACCGCGGGGGGCCGGTCGGTGATCCTGCCCACTCGACTGGTGGTACGGGAGTCGACGGCGCCGCCCCGGGCACACTGAACGGATTCGACCGCACGGCTCGACCGGCTCGACACAGGGAGAAGGCTCTGAACACCGACGCGAGGCAGCAGGAACAGTCCATGGGCGTGGCCCACGGATGGTGGACCGAGGCCGTCATCTACCAGATCTATCCGCGTTCCTTCGCCGACTCCGACGGCGACGGCATCGGTGACCTGCCCGGCATCACCGCCCGGCTGGGACATCTGGCCGAGTTGGGCGTCGACGCCGTCTGGCTGTCGCCGTTCTATCCGTCGCCGCAGGCCGACGCGGGGTACGACGTCGCCGACTACCGCGACGTCGACCCGCTCTTCGGCAGCCTGGCGGACGCCGACACGCTGATCGCCGAGGCGCGGGCGAAGGGCCTGAAGGTCATCGTCGACCTGGTGCCCAACCACACCTCGTCGGCGCACACGTGGTTCCGGGCCGCCGTCACCGCCGCCCCCGGCAGCCCCGAACGGGACCGGTACGTCTTCCGCGACGGCCTCGGCCCGGACGGCGTCGAACCGCCGAACGACTGGCAGAGCGTCTTCGGCGGCCCCGCCTGGACCCGGCTCGTCGAGCCCGACGGGCGGCCCGGCCAGTGGTACCTGCACCTGTTCGACACCGCCCAGCCGGACCTCAACTGGGACAACCCGGAGATCCGCGCCGAGTTCCTGGACGTGCTCCGGTTCTGGCTGGACCGGGGCGTCGACGGTTTCCGGGTGGACGTGGCGCACGGCCTGATCAAGCAGGCCGACCTGGCCAACTGGGAGGAGCCGCAGGAGATCCTCTCCGGCAACGAGGTGGACAAGCCGCGCCCGCCGATGTGGGACCAGGACGGCGTACACGAGATCTACCGGGACTGGCGGCAGGTGCTGGACTCCTACGACGGCGAGCGGATCCTGGTCGCCGAGGCGTGGGTGGAGCCGGCCGAACGGATCGCCCGCTACGTACGCCCCGACGAGATGCACCAGGCGTTCAACTTCGAGTACCTGCTCGCCGCCTGGACGGCTCCCGCCCAGTACGCGGTGATCACCCGCTCGCTGGAGGCCACCGACGCCGTCGGTGCCCCCACCACCTGGGTGCTCTCCAACCACGACGTCATCCGGCACGCCTCCCGGATGGGCCTGTCGGCCAAGGGCGGCCGGCCTAACGGCATCGGCATCGGCGACCCCCAGCCGGACGCCGCGCTGGGCCTGCGCCGGGCACGGGCGGCCACCCTGCTGATGCTGGCCCTGCCCGGTTCGGCCTACCTCTACCAGGGTGAGGAGCTGGGACTGCCGGAGCACACCACGCTGCCCGACGAGTCCCGGCAGGACCCGACCTGGGAGCGCAGCGGCCACACCCAACGCGGCCGGGACGGCTGCCGGGTGCCGATCCCGTGGGAGGCCGACGCCCCGTCGTACGGCTTCGGCCCGACCGACGCCAGCTGGCTGCCGCAGCCGCCGCTCTGGGCCGAGTACGCGCTGGACCGGCAGCAGGGGGTGCCCGGCTCGACCTACGAGACGTACCGGACCGCGTTGCGGCTGCGCCGCGAGCACGGCCTGGGCCGGGGCACCCTGGAATGGCTGTCCTCGGGCGACGAGGCGCTGAGCTTCCACAACGCCGGGCTGACCGTGCTGACCAACTTCGGTGCCGCCGCGGTGCCGCCGCCGGCCGGGGAGTTGCTGCACAGCAGCGCGCCGCTGGACGCCGACGGCCGGGTCCCCACCGACGTGACGGTCTGGGTCCGCCCCTGATCCCCTCCCGGTCCAGGCCCCGGCGCCGGGCCGGTGCCTGGACCGGACGCCGGGCCGGTGCCTGGACCGGACGCCGGACGCTGGGCAATCGGCGCTGGGCCGGGCGCTGAGGCGTCAGCAGGCGGCTGGTGCACAGGCGGAACGTGGCACCCCGGTAGTTCCGGTCGCGTCCTTTAGAGCTGATGACGTTAGCGATTCACAGCCGGGAGTCACCGGGCGAGCCCCACCCAACCACCAGCCCTCGTCTTGACCACCAGCCGTGGCCCCGACCACCAGTCCTCACCCCGACCACCAGCCCTCGTCCCGACCACCGCACCGACCCTCACCCCGACCGGTGGCCCACACCGGACCCCCTCACCCGCCGTCGCCCCGACCGGTGGCCCTCGTCCCGACCACCGCACCGACCCTCACCCCTACCGGTGGCCCACACCGGACCCCCTCACCCGCCGTCGCCCCAGCCGATGGGCCCACACCTCGACCGGGTGGCCCCGTTTCCTTTTGATCGTCCCCGGTTGGTGACACCTCGGTCGGGCGGCCCGGTTCGACTTCCTGCCCCTGTCGTACGCATGATCGGGGCGCTGTCGTCGGGTCGGATGACGTTGATGAACCACTGATAGGGAGACCACCCGAACCGGGGCTGAGGCGTACGCCCCCGATCGGTGATTCGTTAACGTCATCAGCTCTAAAGGATGCGACCGAGGTAACCATGGCCTCCCGGAAAGCTGCGGTGACCAGGCCCGCGCCGCCCGGCGGAAGACCGTGACAGCCACGAACGCGACCGACCCATCCGTACCCGAAGGCAACCATGACGAGGCCCGCGCACCGGCCGCGGCCGATCCGTGGGCCAACAGGTCGGCGCAGAGCAGGCCCAAAGCAGGCCCAAAGCAGGCCCAAAGCAGGCCCAAAGCAGGCGCAGAGTAGGCGCAGAGTAGGCGCAGAGTAGGCGCAGAGTAGGCGCAGAGGGCCGTTTCAGCGACGTTCGGCGCGGCGGTGCAGCAGGTCGCGTACCGCCTCGATGTCGCGGGGCGAGGTGCGCGAGGCCAACCAGTACATCAGCCCGGTGGGGATGAAGAAGAGTTGGAACGCGGCCAGCCCGACCGCGTAGTTCAGCGGCGGTGGGAAGGCCGCCCGCAGGGCGTGGAAGACCGCCCCGACCAGACCGTTGCCGGCCGCCCGACCCACCCCGTTGACCAGGTTGCCCAGGCTGTAGACGGTGCCCCGGTGCTCCGGCGGGTTGACGTCGGCGATCAGGGCGAACCAGTTCGGTGAGTTCGCCGAGGTCAGCGCCAACGCGACGACGGCGGTGAGCAGGCTCAGCCCGACCGTCGGTTCGGTCACCACGCTGGCCAGCACCGCAGCCACCACCGCGCCGGTGCCGCCGCCGTCGGGCACGTCGATCCGGATCGGCACGAAGAACAACACCAGGTAGAACGGCAGCGCCGCGAGGACGCCGACCGCCGCGACCAGGGCCCTCCCCCGGGGGGTACGCCGTTGCAGCGCGTCCCCGGCCAGCCCGCCGACGATGGAGAACACCCCGCCGAGCTGGAACAGGGTGGCGAAGACGCTGCCCACCACGACCGCCGTCGCCGCCGAATAGCCCTGGTCCTGGGCCCGCTCGGCGAACAGCACCGGCAGCCACACCAGCGAGCCGAACGCCGCCTGCGCGGTGAGGCCCTGGAGGATCAGCCACCTGTTGGTCCGTCGGCCCAGGATTCGCGGCAGGTCGGCCCGGGTGATCCGGTAGTCGTACTCGACGCCGGCGTCGATCGCCTCGGCCAGCTCCGGCTCGCTCTGCCCGCGCCGGATGTCGTACGTCAGGAGGTAGGCCACCGTGGCGACCAGGCCGACCACGGTGAGCAGCAGGAACGGGCGTCGCCAGTCGGTGGCACCGAGCAGCCCACCGGTGAGGGTGCCGGCCAGGGTGCCGACCCCCTGGGACAGCCCCCAGAAGCTCATCACGAGGCCCCGTCGGCGCGGCGAGATCAGGTCGGTGACCACGGAGAACCCGACCGAGCCGACCGCGCCCAACCCGATCGCGGCGACCAGTTGCGCGGCGAGGAACGTCGGGAAGCCGGTGGCCAGGGCGCTGCCGCCGGTGCCGGCCGCCCAGACCAGCGTGCCCACCATCAGCAGCGGCTTGCGGTTGGTCCGGTCGCCGACGTACGCCCAGGCCACCGCAGCGACCGCGCTGACCAGGAAGCTCACCGCCGTGACCAGGCCGAGCATCCGCTGCGGCACCCCCAGCGCCCCGGAAATCGGCCCGTACAACGGGGGCACCAGCCCGATCGCCACGTTGTCCAGCGAGGCGAGCACCACGAACACCACGACGCTGTAGAGGCGGTGCACCGCGTTCCCGCGCCGGGAGATCCTGCTGCCGGTCATGTCCGGCAGCCAACCAGGTACGCCTCCCGTCCCGACGACCGGCCCCACCGGACCGGCACTACCGGGCCGGGCCGCCGGACCGGCCCCGCCGGGCGACCCCGGTCGTCGGCCGGTGACCGATCCCCCGTGCATCGGTCACCGGCCGACGACGTCGGCCGGGTGGGTCACTACTCCCCGGTCGCGGCCACCCGGTCGAGAGTACGGTCGCGGGCCTCGGCGTACCGCTGCCTGATGGCGGGGACGGGCTCCGCCGCGTACTCCTCGGTGTCCTTGGGGGCCCAGGTGGGCGGGGTCGCCCCGCCCAGGGCGACCCAGGCGGCCTGGCGGGCCGCGCCGTCGGCGACGTACTCCCCGGGCGGGGGCACGACCACCGGGCGACCGAAGACCTGCGGCGCGATCCGGCGGACCGCCGCCGAGCGGGCCCCGCCACCGACCAGGATCACCCGCTCGACCGTGGCCCCCTGGGCGACCAGCGCGTCGAGACCGTCGGCCAGCGCGCAGAGCATCCCCTCCACCGCCGCGCGGGCCAGGTGGGCCGGGGTGGCGGTACGCAGGGTGAGGCCGTGCACCGAGCCGGTGGCGGTGGGGCGGTCCGGGGTCCGCTCCCCCTCCAGGTAGGGCACCATGACCAGGCCGTCCGCCCCGGGCGGGGCGCTCAACGCCAGGTCGGACAGCTCGTCGAGGTCGACGCCGAGCAGCGCCGCCGCCGAGTCGAGCACCCGGGCCGCGTTGAGCGTGCAGACCAGCGGCAGGAACCGGCCGGTCGCGTCGGCGAAGCCGGCCACCGCGCCACCGGAGTCGGCTGCCGGCGTGTCCGCCACCGCGAAGACCGTGCCGGAGGTGCCGATCGAGACGACCACGTCGCCCGGACCGGCCCCGACGCCGAGCGCGGCGGCGGCATTGTCCCCGGTGCCGGGACCGAGCAGGACGTCCCCGCCCGGCAACGGCGAGCCCGCAGCGCCGTCGGGCCGGCCGGCGTCACCGACCGGCACCGCCCGACCGTCGCCCAGCACGGTCGGGTCCAGCACGCCTGCCTGGTCGGCCGGGCCGAGTACCGTGGGCACTTCGACGACCCTGCCGAACGCCCGCTCCAGCAGGTCAGGACGGTATTGCCCGGTCGCCGGGGACCAGTAGCCGGTGCCGCTGGCGTCGCCCCGGTCGGTGCGCAGCGCCGCCAGCCCGGGGGCGCCCGCCAACCGCCAGGTCAGCCAGTCGTGCGGCAGGCAGACGGCGGCGACCCTGGCCGCCCGCTCCGGCTCGTGCCGGGCCAGCCAGCGCAGCTTGGTGGCGGTGAAGCTGGCCACCGGGACCAGGCCGACCGCGTCGGCCCAGAACCGGCGGCCTGTCTCCCCACCGCCGGCCTCGGCGATCAGGTCCCGGGCGGCGTCGGCCGACCGGGTGTCGTTCCACAGCAGCGCCGGCCGGACGACCTCACCCGCCTCGTCCAGGCAGACCATCCCGTGCTGCTGGCCGGCGACCGACACGGCCGCCACGTCGGCCAGCCCGCCGGCCGCCTCGACGGCGGCCAGCAGGGCATCCCACCAGGCCCGTGGGTCGACCTCGGTGCCGTCCGGGTGCGGCGCGCGGCCCTGTCGGACCAGCACGCCGGTCTCCGCGTCCCGGACGACCACCTTGCAGGACTGGGTGGACGAGTCCACCCCGGCGACGAGCGGCATGTCGGGCCGCCTCAGCGCGCGCCGAGCAGGTGCTCGACGGCGAGCTGGTTGAGCCGGACGAAGCCGAAGCCCTTCGCGGCCGTCGCGTCCACGTCGAAGTCCTCGAACGCGGACCGGTCGGCGAGCAGCTCGGCGTAGCCCTCGCCCGCGCTCAGCGTGGGGCTGGCCAGTTCGTCGACCTTGCTGGCGGCGAGCGCCTCGGCCACCTCCGGGTCGGCCCGGAACGCCGCCGCCCGCTCCTTGAGCAGCAGGTAGGTGCGCATGTTGGCCTCGGCCGACGCCCACACCCCGGCGATGTCCTCGGTACGGGAGGGCTTGTAGTCGAAGTGGCGCGGACCGTCGTACGCCGGGCCACCGTTGGGGCCGCCGTTCTCCAGCAGGTCGACCAGGGCGAACGCGTTCATCAGGTCACCGTGGCCAAAGACCAGGTCCTGGTCGTACTTGATGCCCCGCTGGCCGTTGAGGTCGAGGTGGAACAGCTTGCCCTGCCAGAGCGCCTGGGCGATGCCGTGGGCGTAGTTGAGCCCGGCCATCTGCTCGTGCCCGACCTCCGGGTTGAGACCGACCATCTCGGGCCGGGCCAGCTCGGAGATGAACGCCAGCGCGTGCCCGACGGTGGGGAGCAGGATGTCGCCGCGCGGCTCGTTCGGCTTGGGCTCGATGGCGAACCGCAGGTCGTAGCCCTGGTCCACGACGTACTGGCAGAGCACGTCGACGGCCTCGCGGTAGCGGTCCAGCGCGGCCCGGATGTCCTTGGCCACGTCGTACTCGGAGCCTTCGCGGCCACCCCACATGACGAAGGTCTTGGCGCCCAGCTCGGCGGCGAGGTCGACGTTGCGCAGCACCTTGCGCAGCGCGTAGCGACGGACGTCGCGGTCGTTGCTGGTGAAGCCGCCGTCCTTGAACAGCGGGTGGGTGAAGAGGTTGGTGGTGACCATGGGCACGACCAGGCCGGTCTCGTCGAGCGCCTTGCGGAACCGGGCGAGCTGGGCCTCCCGGGCGGCGTTGTCCGCGCCGAACGGGATCAGGTCGTCGTCGTGGAAGGTGATGCCGTACGCGCCCAGCTCGGCGAGCCGGTGCACGGCCTCGACGGCGTCCAGCTCGGGGCGGGTGGCGTCACCGAACGGGTCACGGGCCTGCCAGCCCACCGTCCAGAGCCCGAAGGAGAACTTGTCGGCAGGAGTGGGACGGGGTGCCATGGCAGACCTCCGGTGGTGATGATGGTGGCGGTGGGTGTGTCGCGCACAATTTGTTCAGTGGTTGAATTAAATGGCGGGGCTGTGGCACTGTCAAGGGGTGACCGACACCCGGACCGCCGGCGCGGTCCGCCAGGGAAGCCTGCGCGAACTCAACCTCGCCGTGGTGCTGCGGCGGATCGCCACTACCGGTCGGCCGCCCTCCCGGGCCGAGATCGCCGCCGACACCGGCCTGACCCGGGCCACCGTCTCCGCCGTCGTCGACGACCTGATCGCCGGGCGGCTGGTCACCGAGGCCGACCCCGCGCCCCGCACCGGCGCCGGCCGACCCGCCCGGGGGCTGCTGCTCGGCGACACCGGCCCGGCCGGGCTCGGGCTGGAGGTCAACGTCGACTACCTGGCCGCCTGCGTGGTGGACCTCACCGGTGCCGTCCGACACCACGAGGTACGCCGGGTCGACCTGCGCCCGCTCTCCCCCGCCGACGCGCTCGCCGGCCTGGTCGCCCTGGCCACGCGGGTGAGCGCCGCCGCCGCCGACGCGGGGCTGACCCTGGCCGGGGCGGCCCTGGCCGTGCCGGGCCTGGTCGACGCCCACGGACTGGTCCGGCTCGCCCCCAACCTGGGCTGGCGGGACGTGGACGTGCCGGGCCTGCTCGCCGCCCACCCCGCCCTCACCGACCCGGTCGACGGGGTGCCGGCACTGCTGGTGGAGAACGAGGCGAACCTGGCCGCGCTCGGCGAACTGCATGCCCGCCCCGGCGGGCCACAGAGCTTCCTGCACGTCTCCGGCGAGATCGGCATCGGTGCCGGGATAGTGCTCGACGGGGCGCTGTTCCGGGGCTCCCGGGGCTGGAGCGGCGAGCTGGGCCACGTACCCGTGGATCCCGGCGGCCCCACCTGCCGCTGCGGCGCCCGGGGCTGCCTGGAGACGTACGCCGGGCAGGAGGCGGTGCTGGCGGCGGCCGGGCTGGCGGGCGCGGACCTGCCGGCCGACACCGCCGCCCGCCGGCTGGCCGACCTGGCCGGGGCCGGCGACCCGGCCGCGCTCGCCGCGCTGCAGGCCGCCGGCACCGCGCTCGGGGTGGCCGTCTCCGGCGTGGTGAACCTGCTCGATCTGGACACCGTCGTGCTCGGCGGCGGATACGCGACACTCGCGCAGTGGCTGTGCCCGCCGGTGCTGGCCGAACTCGACGACCGGGTGCTCACCAGCGGGTGGTCCCCGGTCACGGTCCGCCCGGCGGCGCTCGGGGCCGAGTCCGCCGCCGTCGGCGGGGCCGGTTCGGTGGTACGTCGGATCATCGCCCGTCCGTCCGGGTGGCTGTCCCGCCCGGACTGACCCCCTGCGCGCTGGGCGATCACCGCCCCACCTCGGTACGCTTTCCCTGCGGCAAGGATTTTTCTACCGAGGAGAGCACTCCCAGCATGCGCAGAGGTCGACAGGCCGACGCGCCCGGCGACCGGCGGTGACGACGACCCACCGGGACGGGCCCGTCGGCCCGGCGGGTGGGGGTGCCCGGGCGGCGCGCACGCCGGCCGACCCGTCACCGGACCAGCCGTCGCCGACCGACCCGCAGCTCGCCCGTGAACTGCTCGACGGCCTCGCCGAGGCGGTGGTCACCACCGACCACGCCGGGCGGGTCACCCTGGCCAACGCGATGGCCGGGCACCTGCTGCCGGAGCTGACCCCCGGCACCGACCTGGCCTGCGGCGCCGTGCCGGCGCTCGCCCGAGCGGTCGCCCAGGGCATCAGGACGTTCGCCACCGAGCACCACGGCCGCCGGCTGCGGGGCGAGGGCCGTCGGCTCGCCGCCGGTGGTCACGCCTGGTACGTGCGGGACGTCACCGACGAGCAGGCGCGGGCCGACGCGCTGCTGGCCGAGCGTGCCCGCACCACGTTCCTGGCCCGCGCCGGCAGCCGGCTCGGGCTGTCCCTGGACCGCGCGCAGACACTGCGGGCCGCGGTCACCCTGCCGGTGCCCTACCTGGCGGACGCCTCGCTTGTCGTGCACCGGTCGCCGCAGCCCGGCGGAGACCTCCCGCGCTGGCTCCGGTACGCCGACGGCGAACCCGGCCCGGTCGAGGTGCCCGGCGGTGCGGGGCTGATCGACGAGGTCCCCCGGCTCGTCGAGGCACTCGGCGACGAGCCCACCGACCCCGGTCCCTGGCTCGACGCCGACCCGGCCGTCCTGGCCACCGTGCTGCCGGCGAGCTTCGGCCGCCCCGGCACCGTGCTGGTCAGCCCGATACTCAGCCCCGGCCGACCGGCCGGCGCGCTGATCCTGGTCCGCCGGGCCGGCCGGGCCGGGTTCGACCCACGCGACATCGAGCTGGTCAGGGAATTCGCCGCCCGGGCCGGGTCGGCGGTGGCAGCCGCCGAGCTCTACGGTGCGCAGGCCCACCTGGCGCGGGTGCTCCAGCAGAGCCTGCTGCCCCCACGGCTGCCCCCGGTGCCGGGGGTCACCCTCGCCGGCGGCTACCGGGCCGCCGGGGACACCCTGCGCATCGGCGGCGACTTCTACGAGGTCTTCCCCACCGCCACCGGTGCGCTGTTCGCCCTCGGGGACGTCTGCGGCAAGGGGGTCGGCGCGGCCGTGCTCACCGGGCGGGTACGCCAGTCGTTGCGGACCCTGCGGCTGGTCGAGCAACGCCCCCGGGAACTCGTCGCACTGCTCAACCGGGCGTTGTTCGACTTTCCCGACACCGCCCGGCGTGGCCAGTTCACCACCCTGCTGCTGGGCACCACCGAACCGGAGCCCGACGGCGGCGTACGGGTCCGCATCGCCGGTGGCGGGCACCCGTCCCCGATCGTGGTACGCGCCGACGGGAGCACCGTCGCGGTCCGGGTGGGCGGGATGCCGATCGGGGCGTTCGCCTCGGCGACCTTCGCCGAGGCGGAGATCCGGCTCGCCCCCGGGGAGCTGCTGCTGGCGTACACCGACGGGGTGACCGAGGCGCGCGGCGGCCCGGCGGGCGTCGAGATGTTCGGCGAGCACCGGTTGCGCCGGGCGCTCGCCTCGGTGGCCGGGCTGCCACCGGCCACCGTGATCGACCGGCTGCGGCAACTCGTCGACAAGTGGCTGGACGGGGAGAGCCACGACGACATCGCGATGCTGGCCGTCCGCGCGGCGTACCCGGCCTGACCGCACCCGGGCGGCGGGGTCAGGCCGTGCGGACCACCGACGGACCGTCCGGGGACGTCCGGGGCCGCACCGGCGGGGGTGCCGCCGACCGGAACTCGACCACCGGACCGGTCGCCCCCTCCCGTGCCCGCGCCACCCGGTCGAACTCCACCAGCCCGTGCAGCAACGCCTGCCGCCCCTCGCCGCTCATCTCGGCCAGCACGTCGGCGAGCCGCTGGCGACGGTCCCGACGCAGCTCGCCGAGGAGGCGAGCCGCCTCCGGGGTCAGGTGCAGGGCGATCTCCCGCCGGTCCTGCCGGCCCGGTTCCCGCTCCAGCATGCCGGCGGCGACCAACCGGTCACAGAGCCGGCTCGCCGAGGAGAGCAGCATGTCCAGCAGGGCGGCGAGCCGACGGAGGTTGATCCCGTCGTGCCGTTCGACCACCATGACGGCGCGCAGCTGCGCGCTGGACAGCCGGCTGGTGGTGCTCTCCCGGGCCGCCTCCCACACGGACAGCAGGGCCCCCGCCGCGGCGTCCAGCTCGGCGACCATACTCATGTCTGGTCCACGAGGACCAATTTCTTCGGCCATGGTGGGCCCGAGACTACCCCCCTTACCAGGGGATCTGCGCTGTCAGGAGGCGTGATGACGAGCGGCGGCGAGGCCCGGGCCCGACAGGCGCTGACCGAGGCGCCGGCAGATCTGCTGCTGGACCGGCTCGCCGACGAGCTGGCGCGGGCCCATCGGATCACCGGCGTGGAGCTGTTCCAGGTCGACTACCGGCTGTCGGTGCTGCTGCCGCTGGGCGACGGGGAGCCGCTGACCGGCCCGGGGCACCCGGCCTGGCGTTGCTTCGACCACCAGCAGCCGGTGCGCGCCGACGGCGTCGGCTGGTTCCCGGTCGGGATGCGGGGTGAACGGCGCGGGGTGCTGCGGTTGACCCCGGTGCCCGACGACCCGACGACCGTCGAGGAGCTGGCCCGCATCGCCACCGCCCTGGGGCACGAGCTGGCCGCCGTCACCGCCGGCACCGACGTCTACCGGGCCTCCCGCCGGGCCCGCCGGCTCACCCTGGCCGCCGAGATGCAGTGGGAGCTGCTGCCGGGGCGCAGTCGGGACCGTCCCTCGTTCCGCCTCGCCGGCCAGCTCGAACCGGCGTACGCGGTGCGCGGGGACAGCTTCGACTGGTCCGACGACGGCGACCGGCTGTGGCTGTCGACGATCAACGGCACCGGCGAGGGGGTGGCCGCCTCGATGCTCACCGCGCTGGCCACCCACGCGCTGCGCAACGCGCGCCGGGGCGGGCTCGCCCTCGCCGACCAGGTCGCCCTCGCCGACCAGGCGATCTACGCCCTGCACCGGGGTGAGCAGCACCTGTCCGCACTGGTGATGGAGCTGGACCTGGCCACCGGCGTGTTGACGGCGGTGGACGCCGGGTCACCCCGGCTGGTGCTGCTGCGCGACGGCGAGGTCAGCGAGCAGGTGCTGGAGAAACAGTTCCCGCTGGGCATGTTCGAGGACACCGACTACCGGCATCAACGCTTCGAACTGCGCCGCGACGACCGGCTCTTCGTACTCAGCGACGGCGTGATCGACGCGACCGGTCAGCAGGTCCGCTACGGGGAGGCGGCGCTGGACCGCTTCCTGCGGCGTACCGGCCCGATGACGCCGCTGGACGCGGTCCGTTCGCTCATCGGCGACCTGCGTGCCTTCGTCGCCGGCGACCTGATCGACGACGCGGTGGTGGTCTGCCTGGACTGGACCGGCCCGCAGCCGTGAGCCTAGGCCGGGCCGGGCCGGGCCGGGCCGGGCCGATGCCGGGGGCCGGGATCGGCGGCCGGGGTCAGTAGGCCCCGCGGCCCCGCAGCACCGCGCCGAAGGTCTTCCACAGGATGGTCAGGTCGGCGGCGAGCGACCAGTTCTCCACGTAGTAGAGGTCCAACCGGATGCCGTCCTCCCAGCTCAGGTCGGACCGGCCACTGACCTGCCAGAGGCCGGTCATGCCGGGCTTGACCAACAGCCGGCGGGCCACGTCGCCGTCGTAGCGGGCCACCTCGGAGGGCAGCGGTGGGCGGGGACCGACCAGGCTCATCTGGCCGAGCATCACGTTGACCAGCTGGGGAAGCTCGTCGAGCGACCATTTGCGCAGCAGCCGCCCGATCCGGGTGACCCTCGGATCGTCCCGCATCTTGAACATCAGCCCGTTGGTCTCGTTGCGGACGGCCAGCTCGGCGAGGAGCGCGTCGGCGTTGACCACCATGGTGCGGAACTTCAGCACGCCGAACTCCAGGCCGCCCTGCCCGACCCGGGTCTGCCGGAACAGCACCGGGCCCCGGCTGTCCAGCTTGACGGCCAGCGCGATCACCGCCACCAGCGGCAGCAGCAGCAGGAGTGCCACCGCGGCGGCGGACCGGTCGACGAACTCCTTGACCAGCTTGCGGGCACCCCGGAACTCGGGCGCCTCGACGTGGATCAGCGGCAGGCCGGCGACCGGCCGGGTGTGGATGCGTGGACCTGCCACGTCGGTGAGCGCGGGGGCGACGACCAGGTCGATCCCGGTGCCCTCCAACTGCCAGCCGAGCCGGCGCAGCCGGGTCGCGGTCAGCTCGCCGGACGCGGTGACCGCCACGGTGTCCGCGCCGATCGCGGTGGCCGCCTCCGGGATGCCCCGCAGGGAGCCGACCACGGGCACGTCGCTGAGCCGTTGCGGCACCGGGGCGAGCAACGCGTCGGGAATGCACGCGCCGACCACGTGGTAGCCCGCGTACGGCTCCCGGCGCAGGGTGTGCACCAGCTCCAACACGTGCGCGGTGTCCCCGACGACGAGGACCCGACGGGACCAGCCGCCACCCCGGCAGCGGGCCCGGTGCAGCGCCTTACGGGCGGCGAACCGGGTGACCACCAGGCCGACCGTGCCGACGGCGAAGGAGATGCCGAGGAAGCCCCGGGAGACCCCGGCGTCGAAGATGTACCCGGCGATCGCGACCCCGCCGGCGAGTCGCAGGCTGGCCCCGCTGACCCGCCGGTACTCGTCCGCGCCGTAGCCGAGCACCCTGTTGTCGTAGCAGCGCAGCGCCTTGAGCGAGACCAACCAGACGAGCACCAGGGCCGGGGCCACCACCACGTACGGGATCTCGGAGCCGCGCGGCACCGCGTCGCCGAACCGGGTGGCGTAGCCGGCGAGGACCGCGAGCGACAGCACGGCGGTGTCCAGCACCACGAGCGTGCGTACGTAGCCCCGCTGGCTGGTCTGGGATCGGGTACCCGCCGATCGGCCAGCTGGCGCCGACGGCGGAGTACGGACGGGCGTGGACAGCGTCGCCGGGGTCACCCAACCTCCCCCACATCACACTGGTCGCTTCCGGGCCTGGTGTTCACCGGTGCGGGCCCACCACCGGGGCGCTCCCAACATCCTGCCCTACAACGACGTACACCGATTGCTTCGGACGCATTACCGTCAGTTTCTCTACCCGGCCGGAGCCGGAAAGGGCACCACTGCACCGGTTTGCCCGGCGCGGCGGGTTCCTCTGCTCTGTGTGAGGGCTCAGCGAGGTGCGTTCGGACGCAACGCGATGGCCTTCAGGAAGATGTCACCGATCTTGGACGGGTCCTCGGTGACGAAGGCGCCGCCACCTGTGACGTTGGTGATCGACTGGAGTTCGGCCTTGGAGACCTCGCTACCAATGCCGATGACGACCACCTGCACCGGCCGCTCCGGGTCGTTGAGTTGCTTGAGCCGGCTGATCAGGGCGGGTTGGGAGATGCCGTCGTCGTCCTCGTTCTTGCCGTCGGTGAAGAGCACCACCGAGTTGACCCGGCCGGGTTCCCAACCGTCCTGGACGGTCTTGTACGCCGCCAGCATGGTGTCGTACAGGCCGGTGTCGCCGCTGGACGGGCGGATGCCGGCGAGCCCCTGCTCCAACTTGCCCCGGTTGCCGGACAGCGGGTTGATCGGCTCGATCTCCCGCCAGTCCCGCGAGCCGACCAGCTTGGTGGAGAAGGTCCACAGCCCGATCGACCAGGAGTCGTCGAAGAGGTTCAGGCCCCGGCTGGCCGCCGCCACGGTCACCTGCTCCCGGCTGGCGTTGTTGGCCGACGGGACCGGGGTCTTCATCGAGCCGGAGACGTCGATGACGCAGAGCATCCGCCCCGACTGGGTGGCGATCGACCATCCGGAGACCGCCCGGTCGATGGCCACCGGGTCCAGGCCGCCCGCGGCGGTCCCACCGGCCGGGGGCACGGCCGTACCGCCGCCGGCCGGGCTCGGCGCACCCTGTGGCGCCTGGAAGCCGTCGCCCCAGTTGCCGTCCGGGGCGCGCAGCGACTGGACCGCCAGCCGGTTCTTGAAGCCCTGCGTGGTGAGCAGTTCGAAGAGCACCTTCGCGGCCGACGACTTGGCCTGGTCGATCCCGGGGAGCACCGCGTACGGGTAGTCCAGCGGCATCGGCGACGGCTCCAGGTAGAGCGCGGCCAGCGGGATCGGCGGCTTGGTGCTGTTGTATGCGATGACGTCTTCCTCGGAGAGCGCGGCGGCACCGAGCGCGCTGGCGATGGACGTCGGGTCGTTGGAGCGTGGGAACCGGGCCAACAGGTCCTGCCGCAGCGCCGAGCGACCGGTGGCCAGTGCCCGCAGGGCGGCCGTGGTCGCCTGCTGGGCGTCGCCACCGCCGCCGCTGGCGGCGGCGGTGAGGGAGAGCAGGCCGGAGAGCCCGGCGGCGTCCTGGGTCGGCTCGACGATGCCGGCCCGCAGGGGCTTGTCGCTGCGTACGGCGCGCAGCATGTCGTTCCAGGTGAGCTTCTTGTCCGGCCAGCCGAACTTGGTGGCGGCCACCGGCTGTGGCATGGCCACCACGACCGGGCTGCGGGCGATCGAGGCGCCGTTGCCCGGCGCGAACGCGGTGGCGCCGCCGCTCTTGAGGCGCAGCAGCCAGGTCGACGAGTCGGGAATCCAGACGTCGGGGGTGACCGCGGTGCCGCTCGCCTGCCCCACCCCGGCGAGGCTGGCCCCGTGCTTGCTGGCCACCGCGGCGGCCACCTCCACCGGCTCGGAGGCGGTGACGTTCACCTTGATGCAGGTCCCGCCGACAGCGGCCCCGTCCGCCATCCACTGGGCCGCCGCCGCCTCGACAGCCGGCGCGACCTCAGGCGCGGCAGCCACGCCGAGCTGGATCTCACCGGAACAGGACGGTCCCGCCAACTGCTGGTAGCCGACCCAGGAACCCGCGACCACGACGACGAGCGCGGTCGCCGCCGCGGCGGCGCCCGCTCCACGGATTGTTGAACGCATGCGATGGCGGCCAGACACGCTGACCATCTTGCGTATCTCGTTCGCTTTCTGCCATGACCGTTCGGACGAAAGTTACGCAGGAGAAACAGTTGATCACCGTTTTCCCACTCTGCGTAACCAAACAGTCTCGTGACGTGGCACTGAACCACACCGGACAGCCCAGGGATCAGGGCAGTACGCAGGTGGGGCTGGGGGTGGGGAACGGCTCGCACACCGGCGACGGCACGCCCGAGTCGGGGTCGACCCAAAACACCCGGATCATGTCGGCCCGCTCGTCGGCCACATAGAGGTGCCGCCCGCGCAGCGCGAAGTGGCGGGGCCACTCCCCGCCGGTGGCCACCTCGTCGACCAGCCGGGGCAGCTCCCCGTCGAGGGCGAAGACCGCCACCGTGCCCACCCCGCGGTTACCCACGTAGAGGAACCGGCCGTCCGGCCCGACGGTGACCTCCGACGGCTGGACGTGACCGGCCCGCGCACTGGCGTCCACCCGACCCCGCTGGTGCAGCACCCCGTCGGCGGTCACCTCGTAGGCGGTCACCGTCGCGTCCAGCTCGCCGACGAGCCAGCAGCGCCGCCCGTCGGGGTGCCGGGCCAGATGCCGGGGGCCGGTACCGGGGACCGTCCGCACCCGGGGCGCCCGCGGCGTCAGCCGGCCCGAGCCGACGTCCAGGTCGTAGCGGTAGACCGAGTCGGTGCCCAGGTCCACGGCGAGCAGCGGGCCGGCGCCGGGATCCGGCGACACCATGTGGCAGTGCGCCTGCTCCTGACGCTCCGGATCCGGGCCGTGCCCCTGGTGCACCACCAGGTCGGTGCGCTCCCCCGGCACCCCGCGTCCGTCCAACGGCAGGACGGCGACGCTGCCTCCGCCGTAGTTGGCGACGAAGAGGTGCCCACCGTCGGGGGCGACCGCCAGGTGGGCCGGCTCGGCACCCCCGGTCGACCACACCCCCAACGGGGTCAGCCCGCCGTCGGGATCGACGTCGAAGGCACTGACCTGCCCCTCCGGCAGCTCGTTGACCGCGTAGAGCACCGGCCGGTCGGGATGGCGGACGAGGAAGGACGGTGCCGGGGTCACCGCGACCGTGCCGAGGGGGGTCAACTCCCCCGACTCCGGATCCCGTCGGGCGGCGACGATGCCCTCACCACGCCCACCCGTCTGCGCCGTGTAACCACCGATGTGCACGATCGTGCCCGTCACCGCACCACCCTCCGTCGAACCGGACCGGGTCGGTCAGCCTACCGGCACCGGCTCGCCGCGCTGCCGCGCCACGTGCTCGACCAGCGAGATCAGCACCAGCTTGCCGGACTGCCGGTCCCGGGCGTCGCAGAGCACCACAGGCACCTCCGGCTCGATGTCCAACGCCTGCCGGACCGCGTCGACGCCGAACCGGCGGGTGTCCTCGAAGCAGTTGACCCCCACCACGAACGGGATGCCGCGCTGCTCGAAGTAGTCGATCGACGGAAAGCAGTCGGCCAGCCGACGGGTGTCGGCCAGCACCACCGCGCCGAGCGCGCCGAAGGCCAACTCGTCCCAGAGGAACCAGAACCGGTCCTGCCCCGGGGTGCCGAACAGGTAGACCTGGAGATCGTCGGTGATGGTGATCCGACCGAAGTCCATCGCCACCGTGGTGGTCGACTTGCCCTCCACCCCGGAGAGGTCGTCGGTGCCGATGCCGGCGTCGGTCAGCACCTCCTCGGTCTGCAACGGCCGGACCTCACTGAGCGCGCTCACCAGGGTCGTCTTGCCGGCGCCGAAACCGCCGGCGATGAGGATCTTCAGGGCCAGGGGCAGCCTGGCCGGTGAGGAGTCGCGATCAGAGCGCACGTAGTCCACTGACCACCGCCTTGAGGATGTCGTCGTCGGGAATGCCGGCGGTGGCCGGCGGCTCGTGCACGGTGACCAGCCCCCGGGCGAGCAGGTCACCGAGGAGGACCTGGACCACCCCGAGGGCGAGGTCCAGGTCGGCGGCGAGGTCCACGACCGCCACCGGGTGCCGGGCGTACTCCACCAGCCGGCGGTGCTCCGGTTGCAGGCCCGGCTGACCGTACGGGTCGACGCCCGCCGCGGCCAGGACGAAGGCCACCAGGTCGAAGCCGCCGACGGCGGGCCGCACCCGACCACCGGTGAGGGTGTACGGGCGGACGACCGGGCCGGCCGCACCGTCCAACCACTCGTGCTGAGGGCCCGGCTGCTCAGCCCGCATCGGCGATCCCCACCGCCGCCCTGGCCGGCGCGGTCAGGTTCTCGCCGACCCGGACGACGAGCATCGCCATCTCGTACGCCACCAGGCCGATGTCGGCGTCCGCCGCGCAGGCGACCGCGAGGCAGGCGCCCTGCCCGGCGGCGGTCACGAAGAGGTACGCCTCCTCCATCTCCACCACGGTCTGCCGCACCCCACCGGCGGCCAACTGCCTGCTGGCCCCCTTGGCCAGGCTGGAGAAGCCCGACGCCAGTGCGCAGAGGTGTTCGGCGTCGGCGCGCTCCAGCCCGGCGGAGGCGCCGAGCAGCAGGCCGTCGGCGGAGAGGACCACCGCCTGCCGGGCGGCCGGCACCCGCTCGACCAGCTCGTCGAGCAACCAGCCGAGGTCGGCGTTCTGCCTTGTCGTGTGCACCACTAGGCGTCCCTCTCAGTCGCGGTGGAATCGGGCGTCGCCACCGGACCGGCCGGCGACTGTGCAACGGCGTCGTCCCGCCTCCCCGGGTCGTCACCGACGGTCGGGTCGGGCCGGACCGGCGACACCGGATGGACGCCGCTGCTCTCCAGGCGACCCCGGGCGGTACCGGCCTGGAGGGCCGACATCTGCCGCCGTACCTCCTCGGGCGAGCGGGCGGTGGGCGCGTCGTGACCGGCTGCCGGACGTGGGCGGGCCACCGGCCCCTGGCGACGGACCCGGCGGGGCAGCCCCTCGCCGTCGGGGGCCGCCTCCACCGAGGAGGTACGGGCCGGGGCGAACGGCAGCACGGTCGGCTCCGGCCGGGCCCGGACGGCCCGGGTGGTCCGTGGCCGGGGCAGGGTGGTCAACCGGGTCGCCGGCCGGTCGCGGGCCGGCGGGGCGACAGGCGGTTCCTCGGTGACCAGGTCGGCCGGGACGTGCACCAACGCGGTGAGCCCGACCGTGGTCCCGGCCCGCAGGGTGACCCGGACGTCGTGCCGGGCGGCCAGCCGGGACACCACGAACAGGCCGAGCCGGGCGCTGTCGGCCGGGTCGAACTCCGGCGGGGTGGCAAGTCGCCGGTTGGCGTCCTCGACCGCCTGCGGGGACATCCCGAGCCCGTGGTCGATGATCTCGACGAGGTAGCCGTCGGCCGTCGCCGCCCCGGTCACCTCGACCCGACGCTGCGGTGGGGAGAACGCGGTGGCGTTCTCGATCAGCTCGGCGAGCAGGTGGATGACGTCGGCGACGGCCCGGCCGAGCAGCCCGGCCGACTCGACCCGACCGATGTCCACCCGGTCGTACGCCTCCACCTCGGAGATCGCGCCGCGCAGCACGTCCAGCACGGCGACCGGCTGCCGCCAGCCCCGCCCCGGGGCCGCCCCGGCCAGGATGACCAGGTCCTCGGCGTGCCGGCGCAGCCGGGTCGCCAGGTGGTCGACGCGGAACAACTCGGCCAGTTCGTCCGGGTCCTCGGCGCGGCGCTCCATCCGGTCGAGCACGGCGAGCTGCCGGTGCACCAGCCCCTGACTGCGTCGGGCGAGGTTGAGGAAGACCTCGTTCAACCCGCGTCGCAGTGTCACCTCGTCGATCGCCGAGCGGACCGCCACCCGGCTGACCTCGGTGAACGCCCGGCCCACGTCGCCGATCTCGTCCGCGCCGTAGGACAGCGGCGGTGCCTCCCGGGCCACGTCGACCGGCTCGCCCCGGCGCAACCGGGCCACCACGTCGGGCAGCCGGTGCCCGGCCAGTTCGAGCGCGGCGCTGCGGACCGCGGTCAACCGGCGGGCCAGCGTCCGGCCGACCCGGACGGCGACCAGCAGCGACACCACGATCGCGACGAGCCCCAACACCCCGGCGGCACCGAGCCGGACCAGGATCGTGACGGCGACCGGTACGGAGCGCTCGGCCAGCCCGTCGGCCTGAATCAGTTCGAAGTCCCGCAACTCCTGCTGGACCGCTTCCTGGCTGGCCTGCCAGTTCCGCGCGTCGACGGGTGGAGCGGCGGACGGCCCGGCGGTCAGCAGCCGCTCCTGCATGGTGCGCAGCCGGACGAACGCCTCCCCCTCCACCAGCCGCTGGTAGGCGGCCCGGTCGGCGGCCGGCAGGTCGGCCACGGCCGTCTCGACGAGGAACCGCTCGTTGGCGATGGTCTGCACCAGCCGTAGGTGCTCGCCCTCGGTGAACCGGCCGGTGACGAACGCACCGGCCAGCACCGCGTCGGTCTGGCCGAGCAGCTCACGGGAGCGGCCGACCGCGGTCAGGGCGAGCGCCTGCCGGTTCAGCTCGGCGTCGGGCAGGGCCGCCGTCGCGGCGAACGCCTGGAACGCCGAGGAGATCATTCCGCTGTAGAGCCCGATCGCACCGGCCCGGTCGACCTGCCTGCGGTCGATGAATCCCCGACCGGCCGGCAGCGCCTCCAGGGCGGCGCCGAGCGCGTCGAGCCGGGCGTCGAGCAGGTCGCCGGCGGCGTCCCGGAGCTGCTCGCCGGCCATCCTCCGACGGAGTTCGAGGATCGCCTCGTCGGTGCGTCGCCGCTGTTCGGCGAGGGCGGGCAGGGTCTCGGTGCCGGCCAGTTGGACCACCGAGGCCCGGCGCTCGCGTTGCAGCTCGGCCACCACCCGCTCGCCGGGACGACCGAAGTCCGACAGCAGGGTCCGGGCGGCGAGCAGGTCGAGCGCCGGCCCGAAGGTCAACGTGGTGGCGAAGATCCAGAGCGCCAGCAGGGCGGCCACCGGGGTGACGACCAGGGCGGTCAGCTTGGCGCGGATCGGCCAGTCGCGGGTGTCCATCAGTCCTCGCCCGGGGCGGAGTGTCGGCGGTGGCCGGGTGGTTCCGGCAGCGGCGCCGGGCACCGGCACGGCACCTTGGGCAGGATACGTAATCCTGACGCTCAGCACTACCGTGCGTCCCTCGGCGTCACCGCTGCGTCGTCGTCGCCCGGTCCGCCGACCTCCCCGCGCGGGCCTGCGGAGCATCGGGTCGCCACCAGGTTGACCAGGCATCGACGGTGGGCAGCAGGCCCACGTCGACCCGTCGGCCGCTCCCCGGCGGCCGACCGGAATCGTGATCAGGTTTTTCCACCCGGATCGTGCCCCACGTCCGTGGTGACCGGTTCGGCGCGGTCCGCGGCGGCACCCGGTGGAGGAAATTCAGCGGATCGGGATTGGTGATCAGTGCGGGGAGGGAATACCGCAGAGGAAGGAGGAGCCATGTCGCCCACGCAGATAGTCCTACTGGTTCTCGTCGTACTGGTGGTGGCGGCGCTGGTCGCCGTGGCCGTGGTGGCCAACCGCCGGCGTGCCCTCAGGTCCCGGTTCGGCCCGGAGTACGACCGGGTGGTCGCCGAGCAGGACAGCCGCGGTGCCGCCGAGCGGGAACTGCGCGAACGGGAGCGCCGCCACGCGGAGCTGGAGCTCACCCCGCTCAGCCCGCAGGACCGGGCCCGTTACGCCGCCGCCTGGGAGGAGCTCCAGGTCCGCTTCGTCGACTCGCCGGCGGAAACCGTCGGCGACGCCGACGAGCTGGTCAGCCGACTGATCGCCGACCGCGGTTACCCGACCGGGGAGTTCACCGAGCAGGCAGCCCACCTCTCGGTGGAGCACGCCCGCACCCTGACCCACTACCGGGAGGCGCACGAGATCCGGGTACGCAACGAGCGGGGCGAGGCCGGCACCGAGGACCTCCGCCAGGCGGTCGTCCACTACCGGGCCCTCTTCGCCGACCTGCTCGGCGAGGAACCTGTCGGACACCGCCCCACCGAACAGCAGCACCCGGACAGCGCCCAGGACGCCACCACCCGCTGAGGAGAACACCGTCATGCGCCAGGAAGAACGACAGCTCGACAACGACCACCCGGAGACCGTCCGGTCCACTCCGGTGGCGGTGCCACCCCCGGACGCGGGGTACACCGACGCCACAGACGGGGACGCCAGGGCCGACCGGGACACCGTGACCGACCCGGACGGCGACGGCCGCCCGGAGTTCCACGAGCCGGCTCCCCTGCCGACCGCCTTCGGGGCGACGAGCGTGGGCGATGCGGTAGCCGCGTCGGCGTTGGCCGGTGGGCGACCGCAGGACGAACGGGACGCCCGGGACGAGGACACCGCACTGCCCGGCGACGGGGCACCGGGGCGTACCGAGCCGTTCGACGACGAGCGGGCCGACCCGACCGCGGCGGACCGGATCCACGACCGGGGGCGGCACGGCGGCCCGGACGTCGTCGACCGGGTCGCTCCCGGCGACCTGTCGGAGACCGACACCGCCGGATACGGCAGCGCCGACCCCGCCCTGGTCGACCCCGACGCGGCGGCCTCCGGCGGGGTGACGACGGTGGCGGCCGACGGCGGCGCGGCAGGTGCGGCGATGGCGGCGGATGCCGGCCAGGTGTCCACCGGGAACGTGCCGAGCGACGCCGCCACCCTGTTCGAGGCGGACGCCGCGCAGGGGTTCCGGGACCGCTGGCGCGACGTCCAGCTCCGTTTCGTCGACGACCCCCGGGCCGCTGCCGACGAGGCGCAGTCGCTCGTCGAGGAGGCGATCCACGCCCTCTCCGAGGCGCTTGCCGCGCAGAAGGAGAAGCTGGGTGGCTGGCAGGGTGCCGGTGAGGCCGACACCGAGCAGCTCCGGGTGGCGGTCCGCCAGTACCGGGACTTCCTGGACCGCGTGCTGGGCCGCTGACCCCGCGCACCGGGCCGCCGAGGCCCTGGCGCAGACCCGACCACCATTGCCGAACCAGTCGACGCCCCGGCCGGAGCCACTCCCGGCCGGGGCGTCGTCGGCTCACCCCGAGTTCGACCCGGACGGACGGCATGAAACTCCGCACGAGGGGTAATAGCGCCCCCGGCGAGTGCTGACGGCGCGGCGGAAGGGTGGCGGGACGATGGACGGTGCCGGACTCAGACTGAACATGAACGTGTTGGACTACGGCATCCTCGCGCTCTACTTCGTCACCGTGCTGGGCGTCGGCTTCGCCGCCCGCCGGGCGATCCGCACCAGCGTCGACTTCTTCCTCTCCGGGCGTTCGCTGCCCGCCTGGGTGACCGGTCTGGCCTTCGTCTCGGCCAACCTGGGCGCGCTGGAGATCATCGGGATGGCCGCCAACGGCGCGCAGTACGGCATCATGACCGTCCACTACTACTGGATCGGCGCCGTGCCGGCGATGATCTTCCTGGGCATCGTGATGATGCCCTTCTACTACGGCTCCCGGGTGCGCAGCGTCCCCGAGTACCTGCGGCTGCGGTTCAACCGCCCGACCCACCTGCTGAACGCGATCAGCTTCGCGGTGGCCCAGGTGCTGATCGCCGGGGTCAACCTGTACGCGCTGGCGCTGATCATGCAGGCGCTGCTCGGCTGGCCGCTCTGGCTGGCGATCGTCGTCGGCGCGGCGATCGTGCTGGCGTACATCACCGTCGGCGGGCTCACCGGCGCGATCTACAACGAGGTGCTCCAGTTCTTCGTCATCGTGGCCGGTCTGGTGCCGATCACCGTCATCGGCCTGGTGAAGGTGGGCGGCTGGTCCGGCCTGATGGAGTCGGTCCGCGACTCCAAGCTGGGTGAGGCCGGACTGCACGCCTGGGAGGGCACCGGCAGCACCGCCAACCCGCTCGGCGCGCACTGGCTGGGCATCGTGTTCGGGCTCGGTTTCGTGTTGTCCTTCGGCTACTGGACGACCAACTTCGCCGAGGTGCAGCGGGCGCTGTCGGCCAAGAACATGAGCGCCGCCCGGCGTACGCCGATCATCGCCGCGTACCCGAAGCTGGTCATCCCGGTGGTGACAGTGGTCCCCGGCCTGATCGCGCTGGTCACCGTCAAGGGGCTGGGTGCCGAGTCCGGCGACCTGGTCTACAACAACGCCATTCCGCTGCTGATGCGCGACCTGCTGCCCAACGGGGTGCTCGGGATCGCGGTCACCGGCCTGGTCGCCTCGTTCATGGCCGGCATGGCGGCCAACGTCAGCGGCTTCAACACCGTCTTCACCTACGACATCTGGCAGGCGTACGTCCGCAGGGACCGGCCCGACGAGTACTACATCCGGATCGGTCGGATCGCGACAGTGGCCGGCGTGGTGGTCGGCATCGGCACCGCGTTCATCGCCGCCGGGTTCAGCAACATCATGAACTACATCCAGGCGCTCTTCTCGCTGTTCAACGCCCCGCTCTTCGCGACCTTCATCATCGGCATGTTCTGGAAGCGGATGAGCGCGCTGGCCGGCTTCTGGTCGCTGCTGGCGGGCACCCTGGCCGCGCTGGCGACCTACCTGCTCTACAAGGCCGGCGTGGTGCACTTCAACTCCGACCTGGAGGAGAGCTTCTGGGGCGCGGGCATCGCGTTCGTCACGGTCGCCGTGGTGGCCGCGGTGGTCACCCCGCTGACCCGGCCCAAGCGGGCCGAGGAGTTGAAGGGTCTGGTCTACGGCATGGGCGGGGTCGACCTGAAGGGCGACGTGCTCACCGGGGACCAGGTCTGGTGGCGGTCGCCGGTGCTGCTCGGCGCGATCGCGCTGGTGCTGGCCGTGCTCTTCTACATCCCGGTCTTCTGAGCCCGGTCGGTCACGAGAGGGAGGCGTAGGACATGGACCAGCACAGCGAGCGGGCGAACGACCCGCAGGTCGAGGAGACCGAGAACGAACGGAAGCGGTCCGCCGCCGCCCGGCTGTTCGACATCCGCCGGGTGATCGGTGGCCTCTTCGTCGCGTACGGGGTGATCGTCGGGCTGGTCGGCGTCTTCGACTCGGCTGCCGAGATCGACAAGGCACAGGGCGTCCGGATCAACCTCTGGGCCGGGCTGGCGATGCTGGCCTTCGGGCTGTTCATGCTGGCCTGGCAGTGGCTGCGCCCGGTGGTGCCGCCCACCACCGAGGAGGCCCGGGAGGTCTGATCCGCTCCCGGCATGGGGCCGCCCGGACGGGGTACCCGGATCGCGGGAACGCGTCTGGGACAGGAGGGCGGCACCATGACCGATCGTGACCCGAGCCGACCGATGGAGGAGAGCCCGGAGGTGGCCGCCGCGGTGGACGACGACTCCACCGTGCCGCAGCTGGCCGGCGCCGGTGGCACCGACCCGGACGACCCGACGTTCACCGCGCCGGGTGACCGGCCGGCGGCGACCGACGCCCAGCCCGGCGACCTGATCGGTGACCCGTACGCGGCCGGCACCGGGGCCACCGGGACCGGCACCGGGGCCGGCGGGGACGACATCCGTACCGGGGCCGAGCAGCCCTGGGAGCCGGAGGACCTGGTCATGGCGCGCGGGCAGGACCTGACGCCGGAGAACCTGGAACGGGCCCGGCGGGATCTGGCCGAGCTGGGCCGGGCCGCTGTGGAACGCACAGTTCCCTGAGCCCGCGCCCTGGCATACGGGTGGGCCCCCGGTCCGACCTCTCGGTCGGACCGGGGGCCCGGGTGCGCCCTACCGCGTCAGTGCCTCACTCCAGCCGCGGCGGGCAGGTTCGTCAGAGCGCCGGGTAGGCGTTCTTCATGAGCTCCTGGAACTGCGCGGAGAACCAGGCGCCGGAGATCGGCGCGTTGGGCAGGGCGCCGCTCATGCTGTTGCCGTTACGGGCGTTACCGGTGTAGGTCGGGTCGCACATCCGGTCGAAGCCCTTGCCCTCGTTGTTCGGGATGAGGGAGCTGGAGCCGTCGGACTCACCCGGGGGCTTCACCCAGACGTAGGCGTCGATGCCCGGCTCGGGGTTGGCCTTCGGCCGCTCGCCGAGGCCCGCACCGGCCTGGTTGCACCAGTTGCCGGCGTGGAGCCGACGGTCGACACGACCACCGTTGACGTAGGTGTCGACGCTGGTCGTCGCACCCGGGCCGGTGGGCCGGGCGGTGCCGCCCCAGCCGTTGCGGGAGGTGTCGATCAGCATGCCGATGTTGCTGTTGAAGCCGACCGAGACCAGCTTGTCGCGGAACGCCTGGGCGAAGGTCAGCTCGTCGACGTAGAAGTTCCAGTCGATCCACTTGGACTGGCGGACGGTCTGGCCGTTCACCGAGTCGGTGATCTTGATGTACGGCTCCTTCAGGGCGGAGTAGTTCGCCGTGTTGGTGATGAAGCCGTGCACGTTGTTCACGGTGCTGCCGGACGCGACGGCGGCGGTCTTCAGGATGTCGGCGGTCGGGCCGAAGTTGGTGTCCCAGCCCAGCCAGCCGTGGTGACCGGCGTCGATGTAGTTGTAGACGTTGCCGATCGGGCCCAGCTTGGCCAGGGCGTAGCCGACGCCGTTGACGTACGCGCCGTTGGCCTTCACCACGTCGCACTGCACGGTGCCACCGGCGTTGCCGGAGGTGTTGGTCACCAGGTTCGGCAGCGAGTCGATCTCGACGATGTTGATGATCCGCAGGCTGGCGTACTTGGCGTTGCTCTGGATCGCGGCGATCGGGTCGATGTACTCCGACTTGTAGCGCGGCAGTTCGTCGGCGGCCAGCTCACCGTTGGAGGCGAGCGCAGAGCAGTCCCGGCCGGGCAGGTTGTAGATCACGAACTGGATGTAGCCGGCACCCTGGGCGAGTGCTGCGTCCAGGTGGTCCTTGACGCCCATCGCGCCGTTGGAGCTGCTGTCGGTGGTGCCGTTGATCGCGGCGATCCGGTCCAGCCACACCGCGGTCGGGTTGTTGGAGATCCGGCTGCCACCGGCCTCGGCGTCCGCGTGGGCCTTCCACTCCGGGTTCACGTAGCCCTTGACCCCGGCGTACGGGTTGTCCACCTTCTGCCCCGGCGGGGTGGTGACCGGCGGAGTCGTCGGCGGCGCCGTCGTGGGCGGCGCGGTGGTCGGCGGCGCGGTGGTCGGCGGGGCCGTGGTGGGCGGCGCGGTGGTCGGCGGCGCGGTGGTGGGCGTGACGCCACCGTTGCAGACCACGCCGTTCAGGGTGAACGAGGTCGGCTTGGGGTTGCTGCCGCTCCACGAGCCGTTGAAGCCGAGGGTGGTGCTGGCCCCACGGCCCAGCGAGCCGTTGTAGGCCTCGTTGGTGGCGGTCACGTTCTGGCCGCTCTGCGTCCACTTGGCCGACCAGCCCTGGGTGACCCGCTGGCTGCTGTTGGGGAAGGTGAAGCCGAGGTTCCAGGAGCTGATCGGGTCACCCACGTTGCGGATGGTGACGCTCGCGGTGAAACCACCGGACCAGTCGTTGCTGGTGTAGTCGATGCTGCACTGGGTGGCGGCCTGCGCCGCGGTGACCGGGATGGTCACGAGCCCGCCCGCGACCAGCACGCTCGCCCCGGTGAGGGCGAACGCCCGGCGTCGGGCGGACAGACTTCTCCACAGATTCATGCCTTTTGCACTCCTTGGGCGAGACCGGCACCGCGTGGGGACCGGCAAGTGGCGCGTGAGCGTCCTGGGGTACGGACGACCCCGGCGCCAACGGGACATCTCGGGGGTGCCCGGCCTGGGGGGACGGGCGTGGTGGTGGCGAGCTGCACCGGTCCCGTGGGACCGGTCGGCGGTGACGTCGTCCGGTGCACCGGTTGCCCTCGACATCTGCCGCACGCGGTGTGGCTCCCCGAACCGCGTACACGGATTCTTGCATGGGAGCGCTTCCATGGCAATGGCTCGATACCTCGCGGCAACCTGCCCGCAACGCCCGCCAGGTGACTCCGACCCCGTCGAGCGTATCCCCGCCCAGCTCCGCCGGGCGGACAGCAACCGCGCACCGTGGCGACAATGCCGACACAACCGGCCTTGAACCCGTAAAGCCGTGATCATCGGTAAAGCCGAAAACACGAATCTTTCCCCGGATAAGTCGTGAAACGGTCTAACGTCGGTCATAGCTCGACTGTCGTCGGGCTCAGGACAACAGGGGATGGAGTGACGCAGGTCATGGCTAACAAGATGCTCGGGAAGGTCGTCGCGGGTGCCGCTCTCGGTGGCGCGTCCCTTCTGGTCTTCTCGCCGGGGATCGCGTTCGCGGACGGTCACCACGACGGCGAGAGCCGGGACGGCAAGGTCTTCGCCAAGCCGCACGTCGTCAAGCCCGGCGAGGAGGTCAAACTCATCGCCATCTGCCCGGAACCGCAGGAGCAGGCCTTCGTCTGGTCCAAGGTCACCGGCAAGGTCAAGCTCAAGCCGGCCGACGGCCGGGGCGAGGACCACGGCGACGGGAAGGACGAAGAGGGCAAGGGCGAAGAGCACGGCAAGGACGAGGGACACGGCAAGGGCGAGGAGGGCAAGGGCGAGGACCACGGCAAGGGCCCGGACGGAAAGGGCCCCGACGGCAACGGTCCCAAGCCCCAGCCCCCGGCCGAGGGTGGACAGCCTCCGGCCGACGGCGGGGGGCAGCCCCCGGCCGACGGTCAGGGCGGTGGCTTCATGGCCGCCGACCAGGGCCCGGACCACGGAGGCAAGGGCGAAGAGGGCAAGGGTGAGGAGCACGGCAAGCCCGACGAACACGGCAAGCCGGGTGCGGGCGAAGAGTCCGACGAACACGGCAAGGGCGAAGAGGGCAAGGGCGAAGAGCACGGCAAGCCCGACGAACACGGCAAGCCGGGTGCGGGCGAAGAGTCCGACGAACACGGCAAGGGCGAAGAGGGCAAGGGCGAAGAGCACGGCAAGCCCGACGAACACGGCAAGCCGGGTGCGGGCGAAGAGTCCGACGAACACGGCAAGCCGGGTGCGGGCGAAGAGTCCGACGAACACGGCAAGCCGGGCTACGGCGAGGAGGAGTGGCTAGGCCACGACGAGTACGGCCAGGACGAGGAGTCCGGCTACGGCAAGGACGAGGGCGGCTGGGAGCACAAGAAGGACTTCGTCTACTACGGCGAGGCCAAGGTCTCCGAGGACGCCCGTCCGGGCAAGTACGAGCTGGAGGGCTCGTGCGGCGAGGGCGAACTGGTCGTCCTGCCGAAGGGGCACGTCGACGGCGGCGACGGTGGGATGACCACCACCGGTGCCGACCGGAGCATGGTCGCCGGTGGAGCGGGCATGATCGGTGCGGCAGCCCTCGGCGGCATCGTGCTGATGCGTCGGCGTCGGGCCGATGAGCTCGGCTGACCTGACGGCGACACGGGCCGGCGGCCGTCACGGGAGACCGTGGCGTGCCGCCGGCGCGGCCGTCGTCGTCCTACTCGCCATGGCCGGCTCCGGCCTGGTCGGTGCGTCGATCCGCAGCGCGCCCCCGCCGCGTCCACCGCAGCCCGCGGCCCAGTCCGCGCCGCAGCCCGCCCCGGCGACCACCCCCGGCGAGGACACCGGGCCGGTGGACGACCCGGACGCCCAGGTGCCCGCCGACGCGAGCGTCCCACCGGGTCCCGTTCCGCTGCCCCGGTCCGCCCCCACCACCATCACCATCCCCAAGATCGGGGTCAACGCGGAGATCATGCCGTTGGGCACCAACCCGGACGGCACGGTCCAGGTGCCCCCGCTGGACCAGGCCCAGCGCGCCGGCTGGTACGAGCCGGGGACCAGCCCCGGCGAGACCGGCAACGCGGTGATCGTCGGGCACGTCGACTCGGCGAAGCTCGGTCCGGCGGTCTTCTTCCAACTCGGCGCGCTGCTGCCGGGCGACCTCGTCGCGGTGACCCGGGCGGACGGTAGCGTCGCCACCTTCACCGTCGACGAGGTGCGGTCCTACCCCAAGGAGCAGTTCCCCACCGAGCAGGTGTACGGCCCGAACGACCGCCCCGGACTACGGGTGGTGACCTGCGGCGGCCAGTTCGACCAGGGTGCGGGCAGCTACCGGGACAACGTGATCGTCTTCGCCACGCTGACGTCCTGACCCCGTCCGCGACCACTGTCGCGTGCGGACCCGCACCTGCGGGCGGGAGAAAACGACCCGCGCCTCCGAACCGGAGGCGCGGGTCGGCGTACGGTCAGGCGGCGCCGGACGTCCGCACCAGGGTACGGATCTGTCGCAGCAGCACCGACAGCGAGGCGAGGTCGGCCCGCGACTCGTCGAACTCCCCCATGGCCCGGTTCGCCCGGTGGATCGAGGTGGCGTTCGACTGTTCCCACTGGAGCACCCGCTCCTGCGGCGGCAGGTCGTCCGGCGTGGAGTCGAGCACCTCCCCGGTGAGCGCGGCCAGCGCGGCGTACAGGTCGTAGCGCAGCGCCATCCGGGCCAGCGTCTGCCAGCGGTCCTCACGCGGCAGCAGGGAGATCTTCGACAGCAGCGAGTCCACCCGGAACCGGTCGGAGAGCACGAAGTAGACCGAGGCCACCTCGCCGACGTCCCGCCCACCGGTCCGGGCCGTCTCCACCACGTCCAGCAGACCGAAGCTGTACATCAGCCGGGTCGCCTGCTCGGCCAGGTCGGGCGGCAGTCCCCGGCCGGTCATCGCGTCGATGTGCGCCCGCAGCGACTCCCGCTCGCTGCCGTGGAACCGCTCCTGGAGGTCGGGCAGCAGCCGGGCCACCCCGTCGCGGAGCCGGTCGATCTCGGCCGGCACGTCGATCGGCGAGCGCCTGTTGGTCACCAGCCAGCGCACCGCCCGGTCGAGCAGCCGCCGGGTGTCCAGGTAGACGCTCGTCTGCAACTCCGGCGAGACCTGGTTGTCGAGCGCCTCGACCGCGGCCCACAGCTCCCGCAGCCCGAAGACCTCGCGGACCACCACGTACGCCCGGATCACGTCGGCCGCCGACGCGGCCGTCTCCTCGACGACCCGGAAGACGAACGAGATGCCGCCCCGGTTGATCGCCTCGTTGACCAGGACGGTGGTGACGATGTCCCGGCGCAGCCGGTGCTGGGCCATCCGGTCGGCGAACCGCTCGCGCATCGGCGTCGGGAAGTACTTGACCAGGACGTCGGTCGTCCACTCCTCGTCCGCGAGGCCCTCGTTGAGGATCTCCCGCTCCAGCACGATCTTCACGTACGCGAGCAGCACCGCGAACTCCGGCGCGGTGAGCCCGGACTCGGTGCGTACCGCCAGCTCCTCGTCCGGGGGCAGCGCCTCCAGCGCCCGGTCGAGCTGACCGGCCCGTTCCAGCTCACTGATCATCCGGCGGTGCACAGGCAGCAGCGAGGCGGCCTGGGCCTGCGAGTTGTTTATCGCCCGCGCCTGGTCGTAGTTGTCCCGCAGCACCAGCTCGGCGACCTCGTCGGTCATCTGGGCGAGCAGTTCGTCGCGGGCGGGGACGTCCAGCGCGCCGTCGGCGACCGCCGTGTTGAGCAGGATCTTGATGTTCACCTCGTGGTCGGAGCAGTCCACCCCGGCCGCGTTGTCGATGAAGTCGGTGTAGATCCGGCCGCCGGTCATCGCGTACTCGATCCGGCCGTGCTGGGTGCAGCCCAGGTTGCCGCCCTCGCCGACGACCCGGCAGCGCAGGCTCCTGCCGTCCACCCGGATCGCGTCGTTGGACTTGTCGCCCACCTCGGCGTTGGTCTGGCTGGACGCCTTCACGTAGGTGCCGATGCCGCCGTTCCAGAACAGGTCCACCGGTGCGGTGAGGATCGCCTTCATCAGCTCCGGCGGGCTGAGCTGGGTGACGTCGTCGGCCAGGCCGATGGCGGCCCGCACCTGCGGGGTGATCGGGATGGACTTGGCACCCCGGGGGAAGATCCCGCCGCCCTCGGAGATCAGCTTCGGGTCGTAGTCCTCCCAGGACGACCGGGGCAGGTCGAACAGCCGCTTCCGCTCGGCGTACGAGGCGGCGGCGTCCGGGTCCGGGTCGAGGAAGATGTGCCTGTGGTCGAACGCGGCCACCAGCCGGATGTGCTCGGAGAGCAGCATCCCGTTGCCGAACACGTCGCCGGACATGTCACCGACCCCGACCACTGTGAAGTCGGCCGTCTGGGTGTCGTGGCCCAGCTCGCGGAAGTGCCGCTTGACCGACTCCCAGGCGCCCCGGGCGGTGATGCCCATCCTCTTGTGGTCGTAGCCGGCCGAACCGCCGGAGGCGAACGCGTCGCCCAGCCAGAAGCAGTGCGCGGCCGAGATCCGGTTGGCGGTGTCGGAGAACGTCGCGGTGCCCTTGTCCGCCGCGACCACCAGGTAGGGGTCGTCGGGGTCGTGCCGCACCACGTCCGTCGGCGGGACGATCTCCCCGGAGACGATGTTGTCGGTGACGTCGAGCATCGCGCCGACGAACTCCTGGTAGCAGGCGACCGCCTCGTCCCGGTCCCCCGGCTTCTGCTTCAGCACGAAGCCGCCCTTGGCGCCCACCGGCACGATCACCGCGTTCTTCACCATCTGCGCCTTGACCAGGCCGAGCACCTCGGTACGGAAGTCCTCCCGCCGGTCGGACCAGCGCAGCCCGCCCCGGGCCACCGGCCCGTACCGCAGGTGCACACCCTCGAACCGGGGCGAGTAGACGAAGATCTCGAACTTGGGCCGGGGCGCCGGCAGGTCCGGAATGGCCTGCGGGTCCAGCTTGAACGCCACGTACGGCTTGGGTCGCCCGTCGGCGCGCTTCTGGTAGAAGCTGGTCCGCAGGGTGGCCTGCATCAACGTCAGGTAGGCGCGCAGGATCCGGTCCTGGTCGAGGCTGGCCACGTCGTCCAGGGCCGCCCCGATCGCCTCGACCAGCTCGCCGCTGCGCTCCCGGCGCTGCTCGGTGCTCCGTCCGTCCGGGACGAACCGCACCTCGAAGAGCTCCACCAGCAGCGCGGCGATCTGCGGGTACGCGATGAAGGTCTGTTCCATGTACTCCTGGGAGAAGACCGCCCCGGTCTGCCGCAGGTACTTCGCGTACGCCCGCAGCACCACCACCTGCCGCCAGGTCAGGCCGCCGCGCAGGACCAGCTCGTTGAAGCCGTCCACCTCGGCCTCGCCCCGCCAGGCGGCGGCGAAGGCGTTCTCCACGTGCGGGCGCACCTCGGCCAGCTCCTGGTGCCCCTCGGGCAGCCGCAGCCCGAAGTCGTAGAGGAAGACCCGGCCGTCGATCCGGTCCACCTCGTACGGGTGCTCGTCGACCACCCGGACGCCGAGCGAGTGCAGCACCGGCAGCACGGCGGAGAGCATCATCGGCTCGCCGTACCGGTAGACCTTGAAGCGGACGTCCATCGCCTCGTCGGCCCCGACGTCGCGCTGGGGTGCCCACTGCTTGCGGAACAGGTGCATCTCCAGCTGGCCGGGCTCCTCCAGCAGCTCCAGCTTGGCCAGGTCCTTCATCGCCTCGTACGGCGTGTGCCCGTCCTTGTAGCCCTCCGGGAAGGCGTCGGCGTACCTGGCGAACAGGTGCTTGGACTGCTCGTCGCCGAGTTTGCGTTCCAGCACCAGCCGGTAGTCGTCGTCCCACAGCCTCGTGGCGTCGGCCAACTCCTCGGCGAGCAGGTCGGCGTCGATCTCCCCGGGCGGCCGGTTCGGGTCGGTCCGGACGATGAAGTGCACCCGGGCCAGCATCGACTCGGTGACCCGGGTGGTGTAGTCCACCCCGACCCCGTTCAGCTCGCGCAGCAGGATGTCCTGCATGCGCAGCCGGTTCTGGGTGGTGAACCGGTCCCGGGGCAGGTAGATCAGGCAGGAGATGAACCGCCCGTACGCGTCGCGGCGCAGGAACACCCGCAGCTGCCGGCGGCCGGCCATCCTCAGCACGCCGACCACCGCGTGGTAGAGGTCGTCGGTCTTGATCTGGAACAGCTCGTCACGCGGGTAGGTCTCCAGGATCTGGAGCAGGTCCTTGCCGGAGTGGCTGCGCTGGCTCAGCCCGGAGCGGTCCAGCACCTCGGCCACCTTGCGGCGGACCACAGGCAGCTCCCGGACGCTGGTCCGGTAGGCCGCGGTGGAGAACAGGCCGAGGAACCGCCGCTCGCCGACCACCTCGCCGGCCGAGTCGAAGATCTTGAACCCGATGTAGTCCAGGTAGGCCGAGCGGTGCACGGTGGCCCGGGAGTTCGCCTTGGTGATGATCAGCAGCCGCTTCTCCATCACCTTCTCGTGCGCCTCCGGCGTCATCGACGACAGCGCCCGCGCCTCCGGCGAGTCCGACCGCAGGATGCCCAGGCCGGTGCCGAGGACGGCCTCCAGCGCGGGGCCGCCCTGCCCGCCGGAGTCGACCAGGCGGTACTCCCGGTAGCCGAGGAAGGTGAAGTGGTCGTGGGCCAGCCAGCGCAGCAGCTCCACCGAGTCGGTGATGTCCTTCTCCGGCACCGGCGGCCGGTCGCCCGCCGTCCGGGCGGAGGCCAGGTCGTCGGCGAGCGCCAGGGCCTGCTGGCGCATCCTGGGCCAGTCCTCGACGGCCTCCCGCACGTCGGTGAGCACCCGCTGCAACTCGCGGCGCAGCTGGTCCCGCAGCTCGGCGTCGCGGACCGGGTCGATCTCGATCCGCATCCAGCTCTCGACCAGGTCACCGGCGATGGCGTCGTCCGGCTCCACGTCGGCGGAGACCTCGCTCAGCCGGCCCAGCGGCTCCCGCCGGACCACCACCAGCGGGTGCACCAGCAGGTGTACGTCGAGGTGGTGGGCATTGAGCAGGGCGGTGACCGAGTCGACAAGGAACGGCATGTCGTCGGTGACGATCTCGACGACGGTGTGGTGCTGGTCGGCGTCGGGTGCGTGGATGCGCAGCTTCAGCTCGCCCGGCACCCGCTGCTGGGCCAGGTCCCGGTGCGCGCGGGCCGCGTCGAGCATCTCCTCGGCGGTGAACCCGATCAGCTCCTCGTCCGGCGCGAACCGCCAGAACCGACCCACCAGGGTCGCCGCGTCGTGGTCGTCACCCGCCAGCGCCACCGCCTGGGCCACCAGGCGCTCGGCGTTGGGCACCGGCTCGTCGAGTGCGGCGTCCTCCACGTCGTCACCGAGAGCTTCCATCGGAAGACCCAGGTCGTAGAGGGTGTCGATGCTCGAACCGGTCATCCCGGTCACGCCGGTGTCGAGTCGACCGTAGCCGTCCCCGTCGGTCGGCGGGCTGTCCCCGTCGGTGGCCGAATCGAAGCTGTCGTCCCGGCCGGTGTCGCTCTGCCGGAGGTCGGGTCCCGGTTTGATCGCCGGACGCCGGTCCATGGGTGCCACTCCCCTCGACGACCCACCGCGTTGTGGGTCACTCTGCCGCCCCACCTTAGGCCCTGCCGCTTCGTGCCTTCGTCGGCGGACCGTCGCTGCGACGTCCGGTTCGGGACACCGACCAGGCAGCCCTTGCAGATGCCCGATCGGCCGGGTGCCGTGTACCCCGTCCCGGGATGTTCATCACACCTCCGCGCCCGCCTCTTCACCCCGCCCACACCGCGCGGGGCAGTACGGGCGGCGATCGCGTACTAGCGTGCAGGGCAGCCCGCCACTCGGAAGGTGCAGCTCCATGCCCCTGTCGTACCCGTACCACCGCCCTGGCACTCCCCTGCGGCGGGGTCTCGCGGCCCTGGCCGTCTCGGTGCTGGCGGCCGGCACCCTGGTCGGCTGCTCCGGCGACGACGGGCTCGACGGCAGCGTGGAGGCGTTCCTCGCCGGCTGGCGCTCCGGCAAACTGGACAAGGTGGGCTTCGTCGACCCGACCGGGGCGAGGGTGCCCGCCACCGCCGTCGCCGAGGAGATCAAGAAGCTCTCCGGTGACCTCGCCGCCACCCCGCCCACCCTGAGCCGCAGCGGTGACCCCGAGGTCACCAAGAACCTCGCCACCACCCGGGTCGAGATCCGGTGGGCGCTGCCGGGCGGGGTGAACTGGTCCTACCAGCGGCCGGTCCGGCTGCGGCAGCACGACGGCGACGACCAGTGGCAGGTGATCTGGGAGCCACAGGTGCTGCACGAGCAGTTGGAGAAGGGTGACCGGCTGACGCTGCGGCGGACCGCCGCCCCCCGGGCCGGGGTGCTGGACGGCGCGGGGAAGCCGATCGTGACGCCCCGGCCGGTGGTCCGGATCGGGTTGCAGCCGAGCGAGGTCACCGACGCCAAGGCCCTGGTAAGGAAGCTCGACGCGGCGTTCAAGGCGGTCACGCCGCCGATCAGCCCCCCGGTCGACCTCACCGACCTTCCGAAACGGCTCGCCGACGCCGATCCGGGCGCCTTCGTCGAGGTGGTGACGTTGCGCGACGAGGCGTACCGGCAGATCCGGTCCCGGATCTACGACCTGCCGGGGACGAAGTTCCGGGCCGAGAAGCTCGACCTGGCCCCCACCCGGGAGTTCGCCCGCGCCCTGCTCGGCACGGTCGACCAGGCGCAGGCCGACGACCTGGCCGCCCATCCCGACCGGTACGCCAAGGGTGACCTGGTCGGCCACGGTGGCCTCCAGGGCCGCTACGACGAGCGGCTGCGCGGCGTTCCCGGCACGACCGTGGAGATCCGCCGGCCCAGCACCGAGGGCGGCAGCACGGTGGTCACCGAGGCGTTCCGGCAGGATCCGACCGCCGGCCAGCCGGTGCGCACCAGCCTCGACGTGACCACCCAGAACGCCGCCGACGCCGCGTTGCGGGCCGAGAAGCGGCGGGCGGCGGTGGTGGCGGTGCGGATCAGCGACGGCGCGGTGCTCGCCGCCGCCAACGGTCCCGGGGCTGCCGGGGAGAACCTGGCCTTCACCGCCCAGGTGCCGCCCGGCTCCACCTTCAAGGTGGTCAGCGCCCTCGGCCTGCTGGACAAGGGCGCGGTGACCCCGCAGACAGTCGTCGACTGCCCGAAGACCCGCGCGGTGGACGGTCGGTCGTTCAAGAACTCCGACGACTTCGTCCTGGGCAAGGTGCCGTTCCGGACCGACTTCGCGAAGTCCTGCAACACCGCGTTCGTCGCGCTGGCCCCGCAGCTCGGCCCGGACGGGCTGGCCGCCGCCGGCCGCACCCTCGGCCTGGAGGGCAGCTGGGATCTCGGCGCGGACGTCTTCACCGGCAAGGTCTCGACCGGCGACGCTCCGACCGAGCAGGCTGCCGCCGCGATCGGCCAGGGCACCACAGTGGTCAGCCCGCTGGCCATGGCCGGGGCCACCGCCGCCGTCGCCCGGGGCCGCTGGGAGCAGCCGAAGCTGGTGCTCGACCCGGCCCCGGCCGCGCCCGCCGAGGCCGGCCCGCCGCTGAAGGCCGGGTCGGTGGCGGGGCTCAAGACGATGATGCGCGAGGTGGTCACCGCCGGCACCGGCAAGGCCCTGGCCGACGTTCCGGGTGGCCCGGTGTACGGCAAGACCGGCACCGCCGAGTACGACGACGACCCGGCGCACACCCACGCCTGGTTCGTCGGTTGGCGGGGGGACGTCGCGTTCGCCGTCTTCGTCGAGCAGGGCGGATCGAGTACGGCCAGCGCCGTCCCGATCGCCGAGCGCTTCCTCCGCGCCCTCGGCTGACCGTCAGGCCACCGGTTCCTCGGCCCGGTCCGCCACCTCGGGGATCGGGTCGGGCTGGACCGGCCGGGGTGGCAGCAGCCGGGGCGCGACGGCGTCCGGGGCGACCACCGGGGCCAACCCGGCGACGACCGTGTTGACGATCTCGCCGGCGTACGCGCCGTCCGGGTCGTAGTCGGGGTCGAAGACGGTCAGCTCGACGCCGAGGCAGTGCGGGGTGTCCACCAGCCCGGCGAGCAGGATCTCCAGCTCGGCGAAGGCGATCCCACCGGGGTCGGGGGCGTCCACGGCCGGCATCACCGCCGGGTCGAGCACGTCCACGTCGATGTGCACCCAGTAACCGGCGCAGTCGGCCAGCTGCTCGTGCGCCCACTGGGCGCTGCGGGCGGCCCCCTCGGCGCGCAGGGCCGGCACCGGGCGGGTGGTGATCCCGGCGGCCTGGAGGTCGAGCCGGTACTCGTCCTGCGCCCGGATGCCGAGCACCACCACGTCGATGTCCCGGAAGTACGGTCGACGCCCCTCGATGGCGGCCAGGTCGGCCTGCCCGCGCCCGGTCACCAGGGCCAGGTCCTCCCCCGCCGCCGCGCCGACGTAGGAGGCGTTGCCGGGGTGCCGGAAGTCGGAGTGGCCGTCGACGAAGACCAGCCCGATCCGCCCGCCGACCGCCTCACCGAGCCGGTGCATGGCCAGCGCCGAGCCGAGCAGCACCGAGCAGTCCCCACCGAGGACCAGGGGAAACTCGCCCCGGTCGATGATCGCGCCGATCCGGTCGGCGAGCGCCGTCGAATAGTCGGAGATCTCCCGGGCGTGGCAGACCCCGTCGCCGGGCCGCCAGTCGCCCGGGTCGTACCGGGGGGCGGTGAGGCAGCCGGCGTCCCGGGCGCCCAGCCGGGCGAGCAGCCCGTGGTCGCGCAGCGCCCCGGGGGCCTTGCCGCAGCCGGGGACGGAGGTGGAGGTGGGTGGTCGCAGACCCAGGTTGGTCGGCGCGTCGAGGACGGCGATTCGGCGCATCACGGGCTCCCGTCCTCGATGGGTGGCGGGCCGGCCGGAGGGCCGGCCCGCGCGGGCGTGTCAGGTCTCAGAACAGGGCGCTGGCCAGGGCGCGGCGGGCGGAGGCCACGGCGGGGTCGTCCGGGCCGGCGATGCTGAACAACGAGATCAGGTGTTGGCGGGCCTTGTCCCGGTCGTCGCCGGCGGTCCGCCGGACCAGCCCGACCAGCCGCGCGTACGCCTGCTCGGCCATCCCGCTGAGCACCTCGATGTCGGCGGCGAGCAGCTGGGCTTCGACGTCGTCGGGGTTTGCCTGTGCGGTGGCGAGCGCGGCCTGCGGGTCCGCGCCGGCGACCCGCCGGGCCACCCCGACCTGGGCCAACCCGGCCTCGGCCGCGGCGTCCGCCGGGGACTCGGCCAGGATCTTGCGGTACGCCTGCTCGGCGGCGTCCAGGTCGCCGCTCATCAGGGCGTCGTCGGCCTCGTCGAGGCGCGGGTCCTCCGGCTCGGCCACGGTGACGCCACCGGCCTTGAGCACGGCGGCGAGCCACTGGCGCAGCTGCGGCTCGGGGATCACCCCGGGGAAGGCGTCGATCGGCCGCCCGCCGACGACCGCGTAGACGGTGGGGATCGCCTGGATCTGGAACATCTGCGCGATCCGGGGGTTCTCCTGGACGTCGACCCGGGCGAGGACCCACTGGCCGGCGCCCTCGGCCGCCAACCGCTCCAGCACCGGGGCGAACTGGTCGCTGTCCGGGTAGCCGGCCGCGCCGAAGAAGACCACCACGGGTGTGGTCATCGACCGTTCGAGCACCTCGGACTGGATGTTCGACTCTGTCACGTCGAGCGCGGCGGTGCCGCCACCTGCGGCGGGACCGCCCGATGGACCGGTGGGTGCGCCGGTCTGGCTCGGTGTGGCGGGACGGGAACTGGCCGGGGCGGTGCCGCGCAGCGCGCTGAGGTCGACCGCGCCGCGGGTGAAGATCGACGAGGTGATCCGTGGGTCGCTCATGGTTACCTAGTCTCGCACGACCCCCACTGTCCTCGGCTCAGCCACAACGCCCACAGTTGCCACTCTCACCTCCCACTACCCCCCACACCCCACCTCGTCGATCATGGACTTGCGGTGGGCGGAACGCCCCTTTTAAGGCGCTCTGCCCCCACCACAACTCCATGATCGACCAGCGGGTGGGGTGGGGGTTCGTTCTTGTGGCTCCGCTGCGTGGAAGCGGGCCTCAGTGGGAGGAAGTGGGTCTACTTCCGGGTTAGAAGCGGGCGGGTTCGCGGTAGGTGCCCCATTCGGCGCGGAGGGCGTCGCAGATCTCGCCGAGGGTGGCTTCGGCGCGGACGGCGTCGAGCATGGGCGGGATCATGTTGACGCCGGTGCGGCTGGCCTCGATCATGCGCTGCACCGCCGCCGTCACCGCCGCGTCGTCGCGGTCGGCCCTGCGCGCGGCGAGCACCCGACGCTGCTCCAGCTCCACCTCGTGCGAGATGCGCAGGATCTCCAGCTCCTTGGCGGTCGTGCCGGTGTGGCAGTTGACCCCGACGATCTTCTTGTCGCCCTTCTCCAGGGCCTGCTGGTAGACGAAGGCCGACTCGGCGATGTGGCCGGTGAACCAGCCGTCCTCGATGCCCCGCAGGATGCCCGAGGTCATCGGGCCGATCCGGTGCGGGCCGTCCCCGCCGAGCTGCCGGATCCGGGCGAAGATCTCCTCCGCCTCGGCCTCGATGGCGTCGGTCAGCGCCTCGACGTACCAGGAGCCGCCGAGCGGGTCGGCCACGTTTGTCACCCCGATCTCCTCCATCAGCACCTGCTGGGTGCGCAGGGCGATCTCGGCGGATTCGTCGGTGGGCAGGGCCAGGGTCTCGTCCAGGGCGTTGGTGTGCAGCGAGTTGGTGCCGCCGAGCACCGCCGCCAGGGCCTCCACCGCGGTGCGTACCACGTTGTTGACAGGTTGTTGCGCGGTCAGCGACACCCCGGCGGTCTGGGTGTGGAACCGCAGCCAGAGGGCTTTCTCGCTGGTGGCGCCATAGACGTCGCGCAGCCAGCGGGCCCAGATCCGGCGGGCGGCCCGGAACTTGGCGATCTCCTCGAAGAAGTCCAGGTGCGCGTCGAAGAAGAAGCTCAGCCCGGGGGCGAAGACGTTGACGTCCAACCCCCGCGAGAGCCCCAGCTCGACGTAGCCGAACCCGTCGGCAAGCGTGTACGCCAACTCCTGCGCGGCGGTCGAGCCGGCCTCGCGGATGTGGTAGCCGGAGACCGACAGCGGCTTGTAGCGCGGGATCTCGGCGGCGCAGTATTCCATCAGGTCGCCGATCAGGCGCAGATGCGGCTCGGGGTCGAAGAGCCACTCCTTCTGCGCGATGTACTCCTTGAAGATGTCGGTCTGCAACGTGCCGTCCAGCTTGGACAGGTCGACGCCCTGCCGCTCGGCGGCGACCAGGTACATGCAGAAGACCGGCACCGCCGGGCCGGAGATGGTCATCGAGGTGGTGACGCCGGCCAGGTCGATGCCGTCGAAGAGGGCCTCCATGTCGGCGGCGGTGTCCACCGCGACCCCGCAGTGGCCGACCTCGCCGAGCGCCTGCGGGTCGTCGGAGTCGCGTCCCATCAGGGTCGGCATGTCGAACGCGACGGAGAGCCCGCCACCGCCCGCGCCGAGGATCATCTTGTAGCGCTCGTTGGTCTGCTGGGCGTTGCCGAAACCGGCGAACTGCCGGATCGTCCAGGCCCGCCCCCGGTAGCCGGTCGGATGCAACCCCCGGGTGTACGGGAACTCGCCCGGCCAGCCGATCCGCTCGAACCCGGGGTAACCGGTCCCCTCGGGTGGCCCGTACACCGGCTGCACGGTGGTGCCGGAGAGCGTGGTGAAGTCCGCGTCCCGCTTGCGCGCGGCGTCGTACCGGGCCTGCCAGCGTGCCCGTCCGGCGGCGATCTCGTCGGCGTTCATCCGCGGGGCTCCTCCTCGAGTCCTCGACTGTGCCCCGAGTGTAGAACGAGAACCTGAACGATCGCTAAGTCAACCCCCACCCGACGCCACCCGGCCGGACGCACCCCCGCCTGCGGGGGGTGGGCGGGGGTGGGCGGGGGGTGGTTCAGGGTGGGGGTGGGGGGTCAGGGGGTGGTGGGGCGGCGGGAGCAGGGGCCGGAGTGGTCGGCCCGCAGGAGGCAGCGTCGGTCGGTGGCCAGGCGCAGGTCACAGAAGAGCCGATGGCGTACGGACTGGTCGTCCTCAGCCGACACAGTGGTCTCGCCGGGGTCGGCCTGGGCCAGCACCCCCGCCCAGCGGGCCAGCACCCGGGCCAGCCGGACGGCTCCGGGCAGGTCCCCGGCGACCACCGGCAGGTGGACGACGTACCGCTCCCGGCCGACGGTCACCGGTACCACCCCGCGTTCACCCGGTGTCGGGCCTGCTCGGACTGCCAGCGGCGCAGCGCGTCCCGGATCCGGGTGGTCTCGTGCCTGCTGTCGCCGAGCGCCTGATAGGCGGCGGCCAGGTCGGTGGCGACCCGGTCCAGGAACTCCTGCACCTCCGCCGGGTCGAGCCCAGGCCGGCCGAACCGGGTCCACCGGAACTGCCGCTCCCGCACCTGCCACGGTCGCAGCGGGCGGTAGGCCGCCGAGCGGTAGCAGTGCGGTCGGCGGGGGTGCCGACCCTGCTCGGGCCGACCGAGCAACCGAAGGATCAGACGCACGACGATCTACCTCTCTGTCGTATCGAGCTCTCTGTCGTATCGAGGGCTGGAAGGGGTGGGCCCGCACGCCCGCCGCGCACGGGCGGACCCACCCCGCCCCGCGACCGCAGCCCTCATCAGCGGTACGGCGGCGGAGCAGTGCGACCGGCCCGACACGGGAGAGATTCCGAGTTCCCCACCGAACACGGACCGTGACAGCGACCATACATTGAGGGGCACATGGCCACAAGGCCCTATGTCCTTAGCGCCAGAACTCGTCTTCCCCACGAGGGCACAAGGGTTGAGGGCATGACCATCGATCCCCGCTCGCACACACCGGTCTACGTGCAGCTCGCCGACCTGCTGCGGGAAAAGATCGAATCGGGAGAACTACCCGCCGGGTCAACCGTCGCCAGCGAGGCCCGGTTGGCGCAGGAGTACGGCATCGGCCGCGACGCGGTGCGGATGGCGATCTCGTTGCTGCGCTCGGAAGGTCTGGTCAACACGATGCGGGGCCGCGGCACTCTTGTCCGCGAGGCACCTGCGCGTCGGCAGGTCGAGTTGCCGGGAGGCGGGAGGGTCATCGCGCGGATGCCGAGCGGTGCCGAGCGGCGAAGGATGCAGCTCGACGAGGGCGTACCGATCCTCGAAGTCCACGGCCCGCAGGGCGACGTGGAGCTACTGCCGGGCGACGAGGTCGAGCTGATCCGCCCGTAACCGGACCGAGTCGCCCGCAACCCGGCTGCGCCACCCGCAACCCGCCTGCGCCACCCACAACCCGCCTGCGCTACCTACAACCCGCCTGCGCTACCTACAACCCGCCTGCGCTACCCACAACCCAACCCGGGCCACCCGCGCCGACCGAGTCACCAGGCAAGCCACCGAAAGCCCAGCCCACCCCACCCGGAGCACCTCCCCCCAACCCGGTATGCCCACCAGTCATATTCATGCCCCCCAGGCATACCAACCTCCGAGCACCATCACACCCACGGCGGTGATCAAGAGGTTTGCGTCATCCGGCAGCCGAAACTTGACGCAAACCTCTTGATCACCAGGCGCAGAGAGGAGCGCGGTGGGGTGGGGGTGGGATCAGGGGGTGGGGGATTCTGGGGTGTCCATGGCTACGTCGTCGACGCGGATGTTGATCTCGTCGGCGCGGAGGCCGTAGGACTCCACGGCTGCCGTCACGGCGGCGCGGACCGCGTCGGTGACCTGGGGTACCGGGTGGCCGGCGGAGATCACCAGAACGAGGTTGACCACGGCCGCGCCGTTGGTGACGTGCGCCGAGCAGCCCCGCCGGGCGTCACCGACCCGGTCCAGCCCGACCCTGTCGAGTACGGCGTTGAAGAACCGGGCCACGTCACCACCCAGCTCGGCCACCCCGGGGACGGACTTCGCGGCGGCCACCGCGATCTTCTCGACCACCTCGTCGGAGACCTGCGTCGTCCCGCCCGCCACCGCGTCTGGCGTCACCGACAGCTCCTGCGTCTCCTCGTGGTTCATCGTCGCCCCCTGTCGTCGCACCACCGGCACGGAACACCGCCCGGCACCCGCCCCACTCGACGTGGGACGGGTGCGAGCGTACCGACCGGGGATCGACCGCCGGGGACGCCACCGGTCGAGTGTGGACGGCCGTCACCCCGTGCGGAACCCGGCGCGGATCGATCAGACGAGAGTCGGCGGAGTCAGGCCGGCGGCAGTGCGGGCACCTCGAAGTCGTAGGTGAAGCTGTCCAGCGCGACTTTGACGAGCACCCTGCTCGCCTTCGTGACCTTCTCGCTGCTGACACAGATCAACTCCGTCTGCCAGTCGGACGTCACCGGCAGGCCCGACGGACGGGACGCGACCTCGCCCCGCTCCACCTGACGACACTCGCCCTTCTTCCCGGCCGCATCGCGCAGCCCGTACCGCGCGCCCTTCGGGCCGACCACGTCGAAGCTCACTTCGCCGGAAGCACTGCGGACGGCCACGACCCGGACAGCCTCCGGACCGAACACGGGAAGGTCGCTCGGAGCCTCGGACACCGATGGGCGGGGAGTCCCGGAGATGTCAGTGGCGGGCGGGGAAGCAGGAGACCCGCCGTCCGATCCCGCCGAACACCCCGCGAGGGAAACGGCGAGGGTCAACGAGCATCCGAACAGAAGCGCGATCCCCGAAACTCTATTGTTCATCGCAGCCCATTCCCCCGTTATTAATTTTTGTGATGGTACAGAGCAGGTTCGACCCCGTCAAGGGACAGCGACGCCGGCCTTCCCCTGCTATCTTCCTGGAATTCACGGCGACCCCACCCAATGGGGGGCCGTTTCTGTACATCTGTATATCCACGGGGAGAGAACGTGAACTTCAGGAAACGTCTACTGAGTGTCGTATCGACGATCGCGGTGCTGCCGCTACCCGTCGTGGCCCTGCCGGCCCCGGCCCAGGCAAAGCCGCAGGGCTGCCCGGCCGAGGGCGAGAACCCGCTCTACACCTTCACCAACGTCAGCAGGTCGACCCGGCCGACCGACGTCTACAGCGCGTACATCACCGGCCCCGGCACCATCTCGTACAGCGAGAACGAGACCGCCAACGTCTCGGCGACGGCGTCGGCGACGGTGTCCGCCGAAGCCGGCGTCGTTTTCGCGAAGGCGAGCACGTCCATCGGGGTGTCGGTGACCGCCGGGCGCTCGTGGACTGCCGGTTTCAGTTACGCGCTGGATGTGCCCAGTGGGCAACGCCGACGGATGCGACTGTTTCAGGAGTCTCGCTCCTTCGTGGTGAAGAAGCAGACGTGGAACGTCGCACAGTGCAAGTTCCTCACCAATTATTCAGGGGCCAGCGCCAACGCTCCCCGAACGGCGCGCGTCGACGAATGGAAGCTCGAATCCTGATGACCGGCGCTGATGCCGGCGTCTTGTTGACCGTGAAAGAAGAAATGCGTTGACAGGCACGGCCGGTCGGTCGAAAGCAATTCAGCGACCGACCGGCCGGCCGTGCCTTCGCGGCGGACCGCTTCCCGTTCAGGGACGAGGGTGGCCCAGAACGCCACCGAGACCCCCACCGCCAGGACCCGCCCGGGCCGGCGGCTCAGGTGCCGATCTGGGCCGGCGGCTCAGGTGCCGATCTGGGCGAGGAGTTCGTCCGCTGCGGCGTACGGGTCGAGGGTGCCGCCGGCCACCTTCGCGGCGAGCGTGCTCAGCTCCGTACCGTCGCGTAGGGAACCGATGCGGGCGCGGAGGGTGCCGAGCGCGATCGCCTCGATCTCGGCGGCGGCCCGCTTCTCGCGGCGGCGGCGCAGCTCGTCGTGCTGCTCCAGCCAGGACCGGTGCTTGTCGATCGCGGCGGCGACGTCGTCGATACCCTCGTTGCGCACGGCCACCGCGCGCACCACCTGGGGCCGCCACTCGCCCGGCCCGCGCTCGCCCAGCGCGATCATGCCCTGGATGTCGCGGACCGTGTTGTCCGCGCCGTCCCGGTCGGCCTTGTTGACCACGAAGACGTCGGCGATCTCCAGGATGCCGGCCTTGACCGCCTGGATCGCGTCGCCCATGCCCGGAGCGAGCAGCACCAGGGTGGTGTCGGCGAGCGAGGCCACCTCCACCTCGGCCTGACCGACGCCGACGGTCTCCACCAGCACCACGTCGCAGCCGGCGCCCTCCAGCACCCGGACCGCCTGCGGGGTCGCGGCGGAGAGCCCACCGAGGTGCCCCCGGCTGGACATCGACCGGATGTAGACGCCCGGGTCGGTGGCATGATCCTGCATCCGGACCCGGTCGCCGAGGATCGCCCCGCCGGTGAACGGGCTGGACGGGTCGATGGCCAGCACCCCGACCCGGTGCCCGCCCGCCCGCAGCGCCCGGACCAGCTCGTTGGTGGTGGTCGACTTGCCCACCCCCGGAGAGCCGGTCAACCCGACCACCTGGGCCTGCCCGGCGTACGGCGCGAGCGCCGCCGCCACCTGCGGCAGCACCTCGTCACCGGACTCGACGAGCGTGATCAGCCGGGCCACCGCCCGGGGGTCACCCTCGCGCGCCCTCTCCACGAGCATCGGTACGTCCCGACTGCGGCGCACCGGGACAGCGGCCGGAGCCGGGGCGTTCTCGACACTCACTGGTCCACCCTCCGGTCACGACTTCGGGGTCGGCGCACCCGGCTCGCTCCTCGCGCTCACCGGATGACATCTTGCTCACGACTGCGGGGCTCGCAAACCCGGCTCGTTCCCCCGCGCTCAGCCACAGGGTCGGCTGCGGGCGGGCGGAACCGGGTGCCGGTCAGTTCCCGGAGTCGGCGGGCACGTGGATGATCAGGGCGTCGCCCTGGCCGCCACCGCCGCAGAGCGCCGCCGCGCCGGTGCCGCCACCGCGCCGCTGGAGCTCCAGCGCGAGGGTGAGCACCAGCCGGGCGCCGGACATGCCGATCGGGTGACCCAGCGCGATGGCCCCACCGTTGACGTTGATCTTGTCGGTGCTGATCCCGAGGTCCCGCGCGGACTGGATGCCGACCTGGGCGAACGCCTCGTTGATCTCGATGAGGTCGAGGTCCTCGATGCTCAGACCGCCCTTCTTGAGGGCGTGCTGGATGGCGTTCGACGGCTGCGAGTGCAGGGAGTTGTCCGGGCCTGCCACGTTGCCGTGCGCGCCGACCTCGGCCAGCCAGGTCAGGCCCAGCTCGTTGGCCTTGGCCTTGCTCATCACGACCACGGCCGCCGCACCGTCCGAGATCGGCGACGAGGTGCCGGCGGTGATGGTGCCGTCCTTGGCGAACGCCGGGCGCAACTTCGCCAGCGACTCGGCTGTGGTGTCCGGCCGGATGCCCTCGTCCTCGCTGATCACCAGCGGCTCGCCCTTGCGCTGCGGGATGACCACCGGGGTGATCTCGTCGGCGAAGTGACCGTTCTTCTGCGCGGCGGCGGCCCGCTGGTGGCTGGCCGCCGCGAACTCGTCCTGCTCGGCGCGGGTGATGCCGTGCCGGGCGCCGAGCCGCTCGGTGGACTCCCCCATCGAGCAGCAGTCCCAGGCGTCGCTGAGCCCGTCGTGGGCCATGTGGTCCTTGATCGTGACGTCGCCGTACTTGTAACCGGTGCGCTGGCCGAGCAGCAGGTGCGGGGCGTTGGTCATCGACTCCATGCCGCCGGCCACCACGATGTCGAACTCGCCGGCCCGGATCAGCTGGTCGGCCAGGGCGATCGCGTCCAGACCGGAGAGGCACACCTTGTTGATGGTCAACGCCGGCACCGACATCGGGATGCCGGCCTCCACTGCCGCCTGACGGGCCGGGATCTGCCCGGTGCCGGCCTGGAGCACCTGACCCATGATCACGTACTGCACCTGGCCAGGGGCGATCCCGGCGCGCTCCAGGGCCGCCTTGATGGCGACCCCGCCGAGCTTCGTCGCCGGAAGGTCCTTGAGGTTGCCCAACAGCCGGCCCATCGGGGTCCGCGCGCCGCTGACGATCACCGATGCCACTGAACTGCCTCCGAGGGGATGCCGACCTGTACGCCTGAACGGTTGTTCGGCCAGACTAGCGGCATGGCTGAGAACTCCCCCGTCGAGCCCGCTGCCGACTACGTCACAGACATCGGGCTGCGCCGGATCGACCACGTCGGGGTCGCGGTCGCCGACCTGGACGCCGCGATCGACTTCTACCAGCGCACCTTCGGGATGCGCTGCATCCACGAGGAGACCAACACCGAGCAGGGCGTACGCGAGGCGATGCTGGCCGTCGGCCCGACCGCCGAGGGGGGATGCGTGCAGTTACTCGCCCCGCTGACGCCGGAGTCGACGATCGCCAAGTTCCTCGACCGCAACGGCCCCGGCCTGCAGCAGTTGGCGTACACGGTCGCCGACATCGACGCCGCCTGCGCGACACTGCGCGAACGCGGCGTACGCCTGGTCTACGACACCCCGAAGCGCGGCACCGCCAACTCCCGGGTCAACTTCGTCCACCCCAAGGCCACCGGCGGCGTCCTCATCGAACTGGTGGAGCCCGCCCCCACCCCCCACTAACCCCCCACCCCACCCCGGCTCCCCCCTCCGATGCCCCACCCCACCCCCGGTTCCCGGTGTTGATCAAGAGGTTTGCGTCAGGTCTGAAGATCAAAATGACGCAAACCTCTTGATCAACGGGGCGGGAGCGGGGGACGGGGGACGGGGGGCGGGGACGGGAGTTGGGACGGGGGCGGGGGCGGGGGGCGGGGGCGGGGGTATTGCGCCGGGTCGCTATTCGGGGCGGGTGGGAAAGGGGCGGGGGACGGGGCTTTTTCCGTTACTTCGGGTGACGGCGGGGCCGCCCGGACCTGGCAAGATCGCCGTTCGGTCCCCACCGCCGGGACGACCCGGTGGACCCTGTAAAGAGGACCCGAAAGCTCGGCACCGCTCTTGCGAACGACCCCGGGGGGTCTGCGAGTATGTCCCAATGCCCCAGCAGCAGTCCTCCCCTCTCGCGTTCTTCGACAACGCGAACTCGCAACCAGATTTCACGGTCGGCCTGCGCGGATACAACACGCACCAGGTCGATGACTTCCTCGGCCGGATGACAGCCGCGCTGACCCAGTCGGAGCAGGCCCGCGCCGAGGCCGAGCAGCGGATGAACGATGCCCAGCGTCGGCTCCGCCAGGCCGAGCAGCGGCAGGCCGCCCTGGAGCAGAAGCTCACCGACACCAACAAGCAGCTCGAGGAGAACAGCCGGCCGACTCTCTCCGGTCTCGGCACCCGGGTCGAGCAGATCCTCCGGCTGGCCGAGGAGCAGGCCAACGACCACCGCAACGAGGCCAAGCGCGAGTCGGAAGGGATCCTCTCCGCTGCCCGGCTGGAGGCGCGGGAGATCACCGACAAGGCCCGCGCCGAGGCCGCCGCGATGAAGGCCACCGCCGAGCGCGAGGCCGGCACCGTCCGTACCGCCGCCGAGCGGGAGGCCGCCGAGGCCCGGGTGCAGGCCCGTCGGGAGGCCGACACGCTGCGTGCCGACGCCGACCGGGAGACCAAGCAGCTGCGTACGGTCACCGCGCACGAGGTGGCCGAGCTGAAGTCGACGGTCGAGCGGGAGGTCGCCACCCTGCGCGCCACCGCCGAGCGGGAGATCACCCAGCAGCGGGCGAAGGCCGCCCGGGAGGCCGAGGAGAAGCGCGCCGAGGCGACCAAGCTGCTCACCGACGCCCGCGACAAGCGCGACAAGGACCTCCAGGCGTTGGAGCTCCAGCTCGCCGAGCGCCGGGAGAAGGCCGAGCGCGAGGAGTCGGAACGGCACGCCGCCCAGGTGGCGCAGACCCAGAAGCTGGTCGGCGAGGCCGAGCAGCGGGCCCGGGCCGCCCAGGAGCGGGCCAAGGAGATCGAGCAGCGCGCCGAGGCCCGTCGGGTCGAGTCCGAGCGCACCGCCAACGAGACCGTCGACAAGGCAAAGGCGCTGTCCGAGAAGACCCTCAACGAGGCCAAGGCCGAGGCGAAGCGGCTACTCACCGAGGCGCGTACCGAGGCGGACCTCACCACCCAGGCGGCCCGTCGCGAGGTGGACGACCTCACCCGCCAGAAGGACGCGGTCACCTCCCAGCTCGGCCAGATGCTCTCCGGCCTGGCCGGGATCGTGCCGGGCGTGCCGGCACAGCAGCAGGCCGCCGCGCCGGCCAAGTCGGAGCCGGCCAAGGCCGACGCCGAGTCGCGGGCCACCGCGGAGACCACCGGCTGATCGGGCCGTACCGACGGGGCATGTGTCGCGGCGCGGGAAGACACCGGACGACCGGTGGACCCCCGCGCCGCGCCCGTTTCCGCCCTGTGACACCCTGTCGCGCGACCACAGTGAAACAGCTCCCCACAGCGGCGTCCGTATCGCCCCCGGAGGGCCGGATGCGTGTGAGGATGGGGGCATGTCGCACGGCGAGGAACTGTTCGCTCTCGGCGGGGATGTGACGACGGAGCCCAGCTTCGAGTCCGCCCTGCGGGGATACGACAAACGACAGGTCGACCGGTACGTCGCTCGTGCGGAGCACGAGATCACCACCCTGACCGGTGAGCGGGAACAGGCGTACACCCAGATCCACAAGCTGGCCGGTCAGGTCGAGCACCTCCAGCGGGATCTCGCCCAGGTGCGCAAGCAGATCGGCGTGGTGGACCGGGCCTCCTTCAAACACCTCGGCCCCCGGGTCGAACAGATCCTCGCCCTCGCCGAGGAGCAGGCGGACGCGATCCTGGCCGCCGCCAACGAGGAGATCGAGGCCCGCCGGGCAGCCGCCGAGCACATCATCGACGAGGCCCGGGAGCAGGCCGGCAGGGCGCTCAAGGACTTCGAGATCGCACTCGCCGCCCGGCGCGCCGAGGAGGAACGCCACACCACGGCCCGCAAGGCCGAGGCGGACGCCGCCGTGCGTACGGCGAAGCAGGAGGCCACCCGGCTGCGCGCCACCGCCAAGGACGAGGCGACCCTGCTGCGCGCGACCGCCGAGGAGGACTCGAACCGGCTGCGTACCACCGCCGAGGACGAGTCGAACCGGCTGCGTGCTGCCGCCGAGGAGGCCCTCAACAAGGCCAAGCAGGAGGCCATCCAGCTGCGCGACACCGCACGGGAGATCCACAGCCGGGCCCAGCAGGAGGCCACCAAGCTCCGCGAGACGGCCAAGGCGGCGCTGGCCAAGGCCCAGAAGGAAGCCACCGACCTACGCGAGGCCGCCAAGGAGGTGCACGCCAAGGCGCAGCAGGAGGCGAAGCGGCTCACCGAGACGGCGACCGAGACCAGCCGGGCCACCCACGCCAAGGCGCTCCAGCAGGCCAAGCAGGTCACCGACGACGCCGACGGGGCGGCGAAGGCGACCCGGGACCGGGCCCACCAGGAGGCGCACCGGCTGACCACCGAGGCGACCGAGGCGGCCCAACGCAGCCGCACCGAGGCCGAGGCGTACGCGCAGCGGATGCAGACCGAGACCGAGGCGTACGTGCGGCAGTCGCGTGCCCAGACGCAGCAGGAGCTGGGGGCCTGGCGCGCGGGGGTGGAGCAGGAGGTCAACGGCCGGCGGGAGGCCGCCGACCGGGAGCTGGCCCGGCGTCGCGCCGCCGCCGATCAGGAGTACGCCGAGCGCCGCGCCGAGCTGGACCGCAAGCACCAGACCCGGCACGACGAGCTGGAGCAGCAGCACAAGACCCGGCACGACGAGCTGGAACGGGAGTGGACCGCCCGACGCGACGAGATCGAGCAGGGCGCGGCGGAGATCCGCCGCGCCGCCGAGTCGGACGCGGCGACGCTGCGCCGGCAGGCCGAGCAGGAGACCGCCGAGCTGCTCGACCGGGTCGAGCGGGAGACCGCCGACAAGCGCCGCCAGGCCGACGAGCACGTCGCCGCCTCGCGCCGGCAGTTCGACGAGTACGCGGCCACCACCCAACAGCACCTGGCCACCACCCAACAGCACCTCGCCGCCACCCAGCAGGAGGCAGCGGCCGGCCGTCAGCAGCTCGCCCGGGTGATGTTGGAGATCGCCCAGGCCCAGCAGCAGCTCGCCGACCTGCGTCAGGAGACCTGGCAGGCGCGGCAGGAGCACGACGAGGTCCAGCGGCAGTTCACCGAACTCCGGATGCGCACCACCGCACCGGCCGGCCTCGACGGGGCGGTTTCGTCGCCGGACGGCGACGGGGCCGGGGCGGTGCTGTCGCCGGACGGCGACCGGGCCGGGGCGGTGCTGTCGCCGGACGGCGACCGGGCCGGGGCGGTGCTGTCGCCGGACGGCGACGGGGCCGGGGCGGTCCCGCTTGGCAACGGCACCAGGCCGAAGGCGACCCGCACCGCCGACGGCTCCTCGCCGGAGCAGGTGGGTTCCGGTGCCACGGCGGACTCGGTCGTGGCCGTCACCAAACCGGCGGGGGGTCCGGCCGCCAACGGTGCGAGACCGACGGAGAACGGCACGAAGCCGAAGGCGGAGCCGGTGACCACGGTCGACGGTGAGACGGCAAGCGCCGGGGTGGACGGCGAACCGACCGTCGCCGCGGTTCCCGGCACCGCCGGTCGGAGGGCCACCCCGACGAAGATCACCAGTACCGGTGAGAACGGCAAACGGCCCACCAAGCCGACCACCGACGAACGCAGCGCCAAACCGAGCACCGTGACCGTCGAGTCCGAGTGAACACGTGCCCGACAGGGTGGGGTCGGATGACCCGGGGTCGCCGGCGACGACAGACCCCACTACCCTTCGAACCGGGATCCGCACTTTAGGTGTTCACCGAGACGGATCGGTGATCTACTGCGCAGATGGCGGATGCGAAAGCGGCAACGCCGGGCCGGGCAGGGACACGGCCCGGCCGAGCAGGAAGCGGCCCAGGCAAGTACACGGCCCGGCCGAGCAGGAACGGGCGCGGCCGAGCACAGGCCGGGCACAGATGAACAGGGGCCGGGCAGGGTGCGCGGTGCCGGAGTAGGACTGGACCTGCCAGCGGCAGTCCAGGTGCAGCACGGGGAGGTTCGGTGGCACAGCACGGCCCGGCACGCGACGACGTGACCCGGGACAGCGCCCCTCGGGGCGTACCGGCGGCCCGGCCCGGGACGGAGCCGGTCGCGGAGCGGACCGCCGAGTCGACCGCCCCGACCCAGGCGGACAGCGGCAACCCGGCCGCCACCTCCACCGCCCCGACCCAGGCGGACGACGGCAACCCGGCCACGACCTCCACCGCCCCGGCCGGATCGACGAGCGCCGCCCCGACCCGATCGGGCGCTGCCGTCACCGGCACGGAGAACGCCGGGTCGGTGGACACGGAGGCAGACGGCGACCCGGGGGAACACCGGCCCGCCGATCCGGTCGCCACCGGCTCGGGGCGCTTCGGTCGGCCCGGTCGACCACTGCGCCGCAGCAGCTTCCTGGTCGGCTTCACCGGCGCGCTCGGCGTGCTGCTGGCGTACACCGTGTTTCTGGGGATTCGCAACGCGGGCGGAATCCTGGTCCTGGTGGTGATCGCGCTCTTCCTGGCGGTGGGGCTCAATCCGGCGGTGGTCCGGCTGCGCCGCTGGGGGTTGCCACACGGCCTGGCCGTGACGGTGGTGGTGCTGATTCTGATGCTGCTGATCGTCGCCGGGTTGGTGGCGCTGGTGCCGCCGGTGGTGACCCAGACCGGCCAGTTCATCGACCAGCTACCCAGCTACGTCGAGGAGTTGCGCCGCAACCGCGCCGTCAACGATCTCGTGGTGCGGTACGACGTGATGCAACGGGTGCAGGAGTTGGCGAACGCGGACACCGTCGGCCGGGCACTCGGCGGAGTTCTCGGCGGCGCCCAGTTGATCTTCGGCACCATCTTCCGGGTGCTCACCGTGCTGGTGCTGACGATCTACTTCCTGGCCTACTTCGACAAGCTGCGCGACCTCGGGTACGCACTGGTGCCGAGGTCGCGCCGGCAACGGGTCAGTCTGATCGGCGACGAGATCCTGACCAAGGTCGGCGCGTACATGGTGGGGGCGCTGAGCATCGCGGTGCTGGCCGGTACGACCACCTTCGTCTTCGCGCTGGTCGTCGAGCTGCCCTACGCGTTCGCGCTGGCCGTGGTGGTGGCGGTGACCGACCTGATCCCGCAGATCGGCGCCACCCTCGGCGCGGTGATCGTCAGTCTGGTCGGGTTCGCCACCGGGCTGCCGATCGGCATCGCCTGCGTGGTCTTCTTCGTGCTCTACCAGCAGGTGGAGAACTACCTCATCTACCCCAAGATCATGCGGCGTTCGGTGGAGGTCAACGAGGTGGCCGCACTGCTCGCCGCACTGCTCGGGGTGGCGCTGATGGGGGTGGTCGGCGCGTTGATCGCCATCCCGGTGGTCGCCGCCCTCCAGCTGATCCTGCGCGAGGTGGTCCTCCCCCGCCAGGAACGCCGCTGACCACCCCACACCCCCACGCTCCCACGCCCCCGCACGGACAACCCACACCCGGCCCACCGGGAACCCCGGACACCACCCACAACAACCATGTTGTAGTGGCATCCTCCAGCCGGGAGGCCCCTACAACATGGACAACACCGTTGCGTTAACGCCATGGGCGGCTGGTCAACCCGGGACAGGAAGTGCCCGATCGGGGAGCGGGGTGGGCCCGCTCGGCGATCATGGAGTGGTGGTGCCGACCTTGGGGGCTTTACGGGCGTTCTGTTACCCACCACAACTCCATGATCGGCGAGGCAGCGGTGGTTGACGAACAGCCGTTCCACCTAACGCAACGGTGTTGACAACATGGATCGAGCACGATCTTGAACCGCGTCGCGCGGGTGGGCGAAGCGGGCAGGCGAAGCGGGTGGGCGGGCGAAGCGGGTGGGCGGGACACGGGCGAGAGGCGGTGCGCGCAGCCGGAGCCAGGCGCCGGAGCCGGAGCCGGGCACGGGAGCTGACGCGAGACACGCGCCGGGTTGGGCTCAGGCGGTGGTGGGGCCGGGAACGGGGGTGTCGGCGAAGGCGGCCACCGTACGGTCGGCGTACGCGCTGACGTCGCCGGTCTCCATCGGGCCGTCCCAGCTGGTCGGCAACGGTAGCGGCACCGCCGGGTTCACCCGCCGGACGATCTCGTCGAGCACCCGCTCGGCGTCGCCCACCCAGAGGTGCTTGGCCCCCGGCACGCCGACCACCTCGGCCTGCGGCACCGCCGCGAAGCGTTCCCGGGCCTCATCGGGGCGCAGGTAGTCGTCGAACTCGGGCACCAGCGCGGTCAACGGCCGGCCCGACTCCGCCCAGACGGCCAGGTCCCCAGGGTTCGAGAAACGCAGCGGCGGGGAGAGCAGGATCGCCCCGGCCACCGCCGGGTCACAGCCGAACTTGAGGGTCAGGTCGGTGCCGAACGACCAGCCGACCAGCCAGATGTTCGGCAGCTCGTGGAACTCGGCGTACTCGATCGCGGCGGCGACGTCGAAGCGCTCGGCCACCGCGTTGTCGAAGGCCCCCTCGCTGGTGCCCCGCACGCTGCTGGTGCCCCTGGTGTTGAACCGGAGCACCGCCAGGTCGGCCAGGGCGGGCAGCCGCCAGGCCGCCTTGCGGAAGACGTGGCTGTCCATCATCCCGCCGTGGGTGGGCAACGGGTGCAGGCAGACCAGGGTGCCCGCCGGCGCCCGGTCGACCGGGCGGGCCAGTTCGCCGACGAGCCGTAGGCCGTCGGCGGTGTGCAGCTCGATGTCCTCCCGGTGGCCGGGCAGGATCGACGACGCGCGGATCGGTGTGCTCACCGCCCAAGTCTGACGCGAAGTCGCCGCGCCCGCCCGCCCGGGGCGGAACCGGGGTGACCCAGATCGCCCACTCGGCAGCGCGCCCGCTGGTCCCGGGAGCCCCAGCGCGGGCGCACCCGCCGGATCGGTCAGCCGTAACGGGAGGCGCCCGCCGGATCGGTCGGCCACACGCGGCGCACCCGCCGGATCGGTCAGCCACAGCACGGCACCCACCGGAACCGGTCAGCCGTAGCGGGGGGCGCCCCGGCCGCGCAGCAGGTTCGGGCCCCGACGGTCGCGGGCCCGCCAGCAGCCGCTGTGCCAGTGCCGCCGGTCGGTGAGATCACCCGTGCCGTCGGCGGGCCAGGCCACCAGGTGCGCCACCCCGGGGCGGATCTCCTGGTCACACCCGGGGCAGCGGTACGTCTTGACCGACGCGCCGCCGCTGATCCCGCGTACCTGCCACTCGCCGTCGCGCCACTGCTGCACCGATTCCACGCCGTGGCGGGCACGGTCGGCGTCCAAGTGGGCGGTGTCCTCGCGGCGGGGACGGTTGCGACGGGGGCTCACCTTGCCAAGGTTACGGTCAGTTCCAGGTGGCCGGCCGGGTGAGGTCGTCCGCCACCACCGCCCCGCCGAGCACCGTCGCCGCGTCCGCCTCGGTGAAGCCCCGGGACGGCCAGCCGAAAAAGGGCCGTCAGGTGGGCCTTCTCCAGCCCGAGCAGCTCCAACCGGCTCAACTGCGGATACAGGTAGGCGGCTCTGCCGTTGATCGTCCGGTTCCCCTCGGTACGGCGGCCGACGATCCCGCTGCGGTACTCCAGCTGCACTTCGAGCCGCCGGTCCGCCGACCCGGTGACGACCAGGAGCACGTCCAGCATGGCCGGGAACTCGGCGACGTCGACCTGGCAACTGTCCAGCCGGCTGTCGGGGGGCAGGGTGGTCAACCGGAGCGGGGAGGCGCATCGGTGCGCCTCGTCCAGCCGCAGCGCGGCCACCGCCGCGCGGAGGGCACCGTCGTCGGCGACGGCGGCGGTGGTGTGTACCCGGGCGTACAGGCCGGGCACCGGCTGCCAGCGCAGGAACCAGCCCGGGTCGCGCGGCGGCACCCGGCGTACCCGCCCGTCGAAGTCGACGGCGGTGGCGGGCCGCTCCGGGTAGGTCGTCCCGTCGTGGAACGTGTCCTCGACGGCGGCCACGTCGGTGCCGAGGTCCACTGCGACCACCCGCCCGCCGGGCAGCTCCAGCCGGCCCCCCTCGACGCCCCTGCGGATGCCCCAGGTGAGCAGCCGGGCCCGCGCCGGGTCGACACCGAAGTGCAACAGCTCGGGATCGGTACCCACCAGGTCGGGGCGGGTGGTCGCCCCGGAAACCCCCTCGACCAGGGGAGGCGCGGCAACCGTCACGGCCGCCGGCTGCTCCCGGCCGTCACCCGGCAGGCCGGTGACCGTGCCGACGCCGAGCACCGCCACCAGGCCCAGCGCGACACCCACCCCGACCCGCCGACGACGACGGCGGGCCCGTCCGCCGGCCATCGCCCGGACGGTCAGCCCGTCGGTGTCCACCGCCCCCTCGGCCCGCTCCCGCAGGGTGTCGCTGATCCGCTGGTCCAGGTCCGGTCACGGCCGGCTCCCGTTCGTCGAGGGGACGCCGAGGCGCTCCCGGAGGTGGGTGAGCGCCCGCATCGCGTGGGTGCGGACGGTGACCGGTGAGCAGTCCAGGATCTGGGCGTTGACAAGCATCCGGCGTACGTACACGTCGGGACGGTCGGTGCGGACGATCCGCCGCCAGTGCACGTACGCCCGGGCCAGCACGTCCTGGGTGAGGTCTTCCGCCCGGTGCGGGTCGCCGGTCAGCAGCCGGGCCAGCCGGACGAGCGCCGGCCCCCGGCTGCTGACGTACTCCTCGAAGGTCACACACGTCAGACGCCGTCACGGGCGTCCGCCGTTGACCCGGATCAGCGTCGGGTGTGCTCGCGGAAACCCCTGCCGGTCCCACGGCCCAGGTAGCCGGCGGTGACCAGGTGTTCCAGCAGCGGCGCGGGGGCTAGGCCCGGCTCGCGCTGCTCCCGGTAGAGCGCCCGCTGGGCGGCCAGCGCCACGTCCAGGCCGATCGCGTCGAGCAGCGCGAACGGGCCCGTCGGGTAACCACAGCCGAGCGTCATCGCGTGGTCGATGTCGTCGGCGGTGGCGTAGCCGGCCTCCACCATCTTCACCGCGTCGTTCAGGTACGGCAACAGCAATGCGTCGACCACGAACCCGGCCCGGTCGTCGCAGACCACAGCGGTCCTGCCGAGCGCGGCGCAGACCGCGCGGGCGGTGGCGGTGGCCTCCGCCGAGGTACGGACGGTGCGGACCACCTCGACCAGCGGTCGCACCGGCGTCGGGCCGACGAAGTGCAGGCCGAGTACGTCGGCGGGGCGTGCGGTGGCCATCGCCACCTCGATCACCGGCAGCGCGGAGGTGGTGGTGGCGAGCAGCACTCCAGGCTTGCAGATCTCGTCGAGGCTGGCGAACAGCGCCCGCTTGACGCTCAGCTCATCGACCACCGCCTCGACCACCAGGTCGACGTCGACGAGCTGCTCCAGCGTGGCCGACCAGGTGATCCGGGCCAGGGCGGCGTCCCGGTCGGCCGGGTCGAGGTCACCGCGGGTGACCTCCTCGTCGAGCGAGGTCCGGACCGCCTCGGCGATCCCGGCGGACGGCTCCGCGCCCCCGCTCACCGGCACCACCTGGTAGCCGGCCCGCGCGAAGACCCCGACGAGACCGCTCGCCATCACCCCCGTACCGATGATGCCGACCCTGGTCACGACTGCGGGGCTCGCAAGCTCACTCCTCGCGCTCCCGACGCCGACCCTGGTCACGACTGCGGGGCTCGCAAGCTCACTCCTCGCGCTCCCGACGCCGACCCTGGTCACGACTGCGGGGCTCGCAAGCTCACTCCTCGCGCTCCCGACGCCGACCCTGGTGAACTCACCTGCGGCGTCGGCGTCGGACGGGGTGGCGGTCGGGGTCAGCTCGTCGGGTACGACCTTCGGCGAGCCCGGCTTCTCGTAGGTGTAGAAGCCGCGTCCGGACTTGCGACCGAGCAGCCCCGCGGTGACCATCTGCTTGATCAACGGCGCCGGGGCGTGCCGACGGTCCCGCCCGCCGCGCCGGTACATCGTGTTCAGGATCTCGTACGAGGTGTCCAGGCCGATCAGGTCCAGCAGGGCGAGCGGACCCATCGGCAGGCCGCAACCGAGCTTCATCGCCGCGTCGACGTCCTCCCGGGTGACGTACCGGGCCTCGAACAGGCTCACCGCGTGGTTGAGGTAGCCGAACAGCAGGGCGTTGGCGATGAAGCCAGCCCGGTCACCGATCGTGACGGCCACCTTGCCGAGCCGGGCGCAGAGCGCCTCGACGTCGTCGACCACGTCGGCGGCGGTGACCACGGTGCGGACCACCTCGACCAGCTTCATCACCGGTGCCGGGTTGAAGAAGTGCAGGCCGACGACCTGCTGGGGTCGGTTGGTGGCGACCGAGATGTCGGTGACACTCAGCGACGAGGTGTTGGTGGCCAGCACGGTGTCGGGCCGGCAGACCCGGTCCAGCTCGGCGAAGAGCCGCTGCTTCAGGTCGAGGCGCTCGGGGACCGCCTCGACCACCAGGTCCACCGAGTGCAGCGCGGCCAGCCCGACCTGGAAGTCGACCCGGGAGTGCAGGACGTCCCGGTCGGCCTCGGCCAGCCTGCCCTTCGCCATCGCCCGGTCGGTCGACCGGGCGAGGGTGGCCCGGCCACGTGCCAGGGCGTCCTCGGAGATCTCCACCGCGACGACGTCGACGCCGTTGCGGGCGAACACCTCGACGATGCCGGCACCCATGGTGCCCAGCCCCACCACGCCCACCCTGGTGAACTCCCGCGCCACGACCGGCCTCCCTGGTTGACTCCGCCGTCGCCGACATGAACGAACGCTAAGGTTATCCGCCGGAGTCTGCCACGCGGCGGCACGCCGTCGCGACGCGGGCGGGATTTGCCGCACCCCGCAGCGGCATCCGGCCCGGCCGCTCCCCCGCCCCGGGGCCGACGCCTGCCGCTCCCCCTCGGGCCACCGGGTCGGCCCGGCAGGCGGAACCATCGGCCAGGGACGCGCGGCCGTCGGCCCGGTCAGGGCGCGGCGACCGCCCCGGTCAGGGCCAACAGCTCGGCGACGAACTCGGCGGGTCGCTCCAGGTGCGGGCTGTGCCCGCAGTCCGGCAGGGCCACCTCCCGGTAGCTGCCCCCGGCGGCGGCGTACCGCTCCAGCACCGCCCGGGTCTGGCCGATCATCGGCTGTGGTGGGCACGCCTGCTCACCCGGCCACCCGGGCACCACCCCCAACGAGCCCAGGTACGCCAGGTCGAACAGCGAGGTGTCGGAGACGATCACGTCGGCCTCACCGCGTACCCAGGTCACCGGCGGCTTGACCGCGACGGCGACCAGCTCGTCGGCGATCCGGAAGTGGGCCGGGGCCAGCGCGTTGAGCACCCCCCGGTCGCCGGCCGCGACGCCCGGCCAGTGCGGCGAGGGCACGGCGGTGCCTGGGTAGTTGTCGTCGCCGGTGGCGGTGGAGAGCAGGCTGTCGAGCAACAGTTCCTCGTCCTCAACCAGGCAGGCCGGGTCCGCCACGTAGCCGGCCCGCAGCACGGCGCGGGGGGAGGTCGAGGCGTCCACCCCCCGGTCACCGGCGGCGAGCCGGGCCACGAAGTCGGCGTTGGCGGTGCCCGCCCCGGTGCCGGCGAAGTCGGGGGTGGTCGGGGTGCCGGCGAGATCCCGGGTCCCCCCGAAGCCGTACGGGGAGACCGGCGCCTCCAGCAACAGCGCGCCCACCCGGTCGGGTCGGTCGACGAGCAACCGCATCGCCACTCCCCCGCCGAGGGAGTGCCCGACCACCACCGGACGCGCCCCGACGGCGAACAGTCCCGGGGTGTCGAGCAGGGCGGCCACGTCGTCGGCGAAGTCGGCCAGGCCCCGGCGGGCGTCGACCGGGGCGGTCTGCGTACCCCCGTAGCCGCGCAGGTCCGGGGCGACCACCCGCAGCGTCGCCGGCAGACGGCGCAGCAGTGGCACCCAGAAGGCCGACGACGAGCCGTTGCCGTGCACCAGCAGCACCGGCGTCCCGTCCGGTGGCCCGGCCACCCGGATGTGCTGGGTGATGCCGTTCGCGGTCACGGTGCGCTGCGCGATCTCCATCCGCGGCATGCTGCCACGGCAGGCCGGTCGGGTCCATGGGCCACCTCCCCGCGCCCCGCGCCACACCCGGCCCACCGGGCCGCCCGCAACATCAATGTTGTAGTGGCCTCGTAGCTGGAGGTTGCCACTACAACATTGATCGAGCACGATCTTGAGCCACGGGGCGGGGTGGGGCCGGAGCCGGTGACCCCATCCGGGGCAGCCGCGCCGTCAGGCGTCGACGCCGCTCCGGATGGAAGCGGCGGGTAGGGCGTCGGTCGGGCCGGGGGCGCGCGGTGGCAGCGGCAGCGTCGGCCGGTGGTCCCGACGGCCACCGGTGCCGCCGGTGAAGCGCAGACCGACCGGGTCGGTGGTGGCCAACCCCGGATCGAAGTAACGCAGTTCGGTACGGCCCAGCCGGATCACGTCGCCGTCGGTGAGCGGCTCGGCGTCGGTGATCCGCCGGTCGTTGAGCCAGGTGCCGTTGGTCGACCCCAGGTCGGCCAGGACCACCCCGCCCTCGGTCAGCCGCACCTCGGCGTGCCGCCGACTCAGGTGCGCGTCAGCCACCGCGATGTCGGCGGTCGGCGCCCGGCCGATCACCTGCGGTTGGGGCCGGACGCGGAAGCTCGCTCCCCGCATCGGCCCGCCGGCAACCGTCAACAGCGGCATCAGTTCCGGATGATCCTGCATGGACAGTCAGCTCCCCACCCACCGTCGCCCCACGGTCAGCCTGCCAGCTCCGTGTGATCAGCTCACCACCCACCCGGTCATCTCCGCGACCCCTGCCGGACATCCACCGTCCACCGAACAGGCGGCGACCGGGAGTCGTAGCCGAACAAGGCTCACAACTACCAGCCGGTAGCTTCCGGGTCTAGACTTCCGCCATGACGGCTGTGCAGGTCCCGGGTGTCCCGGTCATCTCCGAGGGTCGGCTGATCTCGACCAGCCCGGCCACCGGCGCCGAGGCCGGCAGCCTGCCGGTCGCCACCACCGAGGAGGTGGAGCGCGCGGTCGCCCGCGCCCGGACGGCCGGGCAGTGGTGGGCCGGGCTCGGCTTCGACGGTCGCCGCACCCGGCTGCTGCGCTGGCGGGCGCTGCTCGCCCAGCGGATCGAGGAGCTGGCCGAGCTGATCCACGTCGAGGGCGGCAAGCCGGTCGGCGACGGGGTCGTCGAGGTCCTCACCGCCATCGAACACATCGACTGGGCGGCCCGCAACGCCCGCCGGGTGCTGGGGCCGCGCCGGGTCCGTTCCCGGCTGATCCTCGCCGAGTTCTCCGGCCACCTGGAATACCAACCGCACGGCGTGGTCGGGGTGATCGGCCCGTGGAACTATCCCGTCTTCACCCCGATCGGCTCCGCCGCGTACGCGCTGGCCGCCGGCAACGCGGTCGTCCTCAAGCCCAGCGAGTACACCCCGGTGGTCGGCCAGTGGCTGGTCGACACGTTCGCCGAGGTGGTGCCGGAGCAGCAGGTGTTCACGGCGGTGCACGGCCTGGGCGACGTCGGCGCGGCCCTGTGCCGCTCGGGCGTGGACAAGCTGGCCTTCACCGGCTCCACGGCGACCGCCCGCAAGGTGATGGCGGCCTGCGCCGAGTCGCTGACCCCGGTGCTGTTGGAGGCCGGCGGCAAGGACGCGATGATCGTGGCCGCCGACGCCGACCTGGACGCCGCCGCCGAGGCGTGCGTCTGGGGCGCGCTCACCAACGCCGGTCAGACCTGCATCGGCATCGAACGGGTCTACGCGGTGGCGTCGGTCCACGACGAGTTCGTCGGCAAGGTGGTCGCCCGCGCCGAACGGCTGACCGTCGGCGCGGACGGGGCCGACCTCGGTCCGATCACCATGCCGAGCCAGCTCGACGTGATCCGTCGGCACATCGAGGACGCCATCGCCGCCGGAGGGCGGGCGGTGCTCGGTGGTCCGGCCGCCGTACAGCCGCCGTACGTGCACCCGACCGTACTGGTGGACGTCCCCGAGTCCGCCTCGGCCATCCGCGAGGAGACCTTCGGGCCGACCGTGACCATCAGCCGGGTCGCCGACGCCGACGAGGCCGTACGCCGGGCCAACGCCCTGCCGTACGGCCTGGGTGGTTCGGTCTTCGGCCGGCGCGACGCGGTGGCCATCGCCCGGCGACTGCGCTCGGGGATGGCCTCGGTCAACTCGGCGCTGACCTTCGCCGGCATGTCCACGCTGCCGTTCGGCGGGGTGGGCGACTCGGGCTTCGGCCGGATCCACGGCGAGGACGGGCTGCGCGAGTTCGGCCGGGCCAAGTCGATCACCAGGCGACGGGCCCGGTCGCTGCTGCCCTCGATGACCTTCGAGCGGACCCCGACCGACGTGGCCCGCCTCGTCAAGGTCACCAAGGCGCTCTACGGCCGACGCTGACCCCGCCCGCACTGCGGAACGCCGACGTGGGCGGAATGCCACAGCGCGCCGACGCGGGCGGAATGCCACAGCGCGCCGACGCGGGCGGAATGCCGCAGCGCGCCGACGACCGGTCAGAAGAGGGTCAGCTCGTCGCGCACGATGCCGCGCAGCCGGTCGTAGTCGACTACCACGCAGCGGATGCCCCGGTCGGTGGCGAGGACCCGGGCCTGCGGCTTGATCTCCTGGGCGGCGAAGACGCCGGTCACCGGGGCGAGCAGCGGGTCCCGGTTCATCAGTTCGAGGTAGCGGGTGAGCTGCTCGACCCCGTCGATGTCGCCACGCCGCTTGACCTCGACGGCGACCGCACCGGAGTTGGCGTCCCGGCAGAGCAGGTCGACCGGGCCGATCGCGGTCATGTACTCGCGCCGGACCAGGGTGAAGCCGGTCCCGAGGGTCTCCGGGTTGGCGGCCAGCAGCTCCTGCAGGTGCGCCTCGACGCCGTCCTTGCGCAGCCCCGGGTCGACCCCCAGCTCGTACGAGGTGTCCTGGAAGATCTCCGCCAGGTTGATCCGCAGCTCCTCGCCGGCCTTGTTGACCACCCGCCACACGCCGGGGGCCTCCTCCAGCCGACAGGGCGGGCTCATCCAGTTCAACGGTTTGTACGCCCGGTCGTCGGCGTGGATCGACACCGACCCGTCCGCCTTGACCATGAGCAGGCGGGTGGCCAGCGGCAGGTGCGCCGAGAGCCGTCCGACGTAGTCCACCGAGCACTTCGCAATCACCAGACGCACCCGACGAGGGTAGCCGAGGACCGGTCGGTCACCGTCGAGCGGCACTGGCGCGCCGGTGCGATGCTGAGATGGTGCTCGAAGTCCTCACCGGTACCGGCCTCGCCGCCTCGGCGGGCCTCAACGCCTACATTCCCCTGCTCACCATGGGCCTGCTCGCCCGCTACACCGGCCTGATCGACCTGCCGAGCGGCTGGCAGTGGCTCGGCAACGGTTGGGTCCTGGCGATCCTCGCGGCGCTGCTCGCGGTCGAGGTCGTCGCCGACAAGGTGCCGGTGGTCGACCACGTCAACGACGTCGTGCAGACGGTGGTCCGCCCCACCGCCGGCGGCCTCGCCTTCGGCGCCGGGTCGGGCTCCGAGACGGTGACGGTGAGCGACCCGGGCGGGTTCTTCACCTCCCACCAGTGGGTGCCGGTGGCCGCCGGTGTCGCCATCGCGCTCGGGGTGCACCTGTTCAAGGCGGCGGCCCGGCCGGTGGTCAACGCGACCACGGCGGGCTTCGGCGCCCCGGTGGCCAGCACCGCCGAGGACGCGACGAGCGTGCTGATGTCCCTGGTGGCGATCATCCTGCCGGTGCTGGTGCTGGCGTTCCTGCTGGGCATGGTGGCGTTCGTGGTCTGGTTCCTACGGCGACGCCGGGGCCGCCGCCAGGAACGCGAGGCGGCACGCGCCGCCGGCTACCGGGTCTGACCCACCCCCCGCGCACGTCGATGGCCGGCACCCCGGGCGGGGTGCCGGCCAACGGCGTCATGTGCGGGTGCGGGTGGGTCAGCTGTTCCAGTGCTCGGCGACGAGGTCGGCGGCCTGCTGCTCCCACTGGGCGTAGTGGTCGGGGTAGGCCGAGACCTGGACGGTCTGGGCGGCCTTGGTCAGCGGCATGTCCTGCCAGCCGTCGACCTGCTTGAGGCCCTTGAGGAACGCGGTGGTGGCGTACTCGGGGTCGGTGATCTGCTCGACCGTGCCCCAGCCGGACGACGGGCGCTGCTGGAACAGGCCCTGCGAGTCGTGGTCGTTGCGGTCGCCCAGGTGGCCCAGGTTCTCCAGCTTGGACTCCTGGAGGGCGGTGGCGATGGAGATGACCGCGGCCCGCTCGTCCAGGCCCGACTTCTTGGTCGCGGCGATGATCGCCCTGACGTTGGCGGTCTGCTCGTCGTCCAGGTCGATGCGGGACTGGTCGCCCTGCACACCGTGCGGGATCAGCTTGCCCTTGTCCACCGCCGGCTTGTCGGCCTGCACCACGGCCACGGTGTGGTCGGTGCCGGTCGACTCGGCCGTGCCGTGGTTCAGCGGGCCGGCGGCGAGGCCACCGGCGACGGCCAGACCGGCGATACCGAGAACGCTCTTACGCAGGATGGTGGTCTTCATGGGGGATGCTCCTTCGAGGGGGTCGACGCCACCCGGCCGATCGGGGGACCGGACCACCGGACGCAGCCGGTGGGCGGGGGCGTAAGCACCACGACGAGGCGCTCATACGGAGGAAGTCCATAGGTCTCCGGCGGGCCTTGCCGCTCGCGCCGGAACCATGTGTAACGACCGGGGGCCCCACGTCATTCCGGGGCGCTGCCCACCTCCGGGCTGGCCGGGCGGGGTGCTGCTGCGGTCGTACGGTGGGTGTAACGACTGCGGGCCGGCCGGGATTCCGCCGCCAGGGTGTCCCCGGTCACCGGACGCCCACCCCGGACCACCCCGATCCGGGGCACCCGGGCCGGGACCGCCCGCACCGATCCGACCGCCCGGGACATCCGCCGACATCCGGGACATTCCGCGATCTCGGCGCACTCGGGGGTACGCCGCAGTCTTCGGGACTCGCCCGGCGACGTCGGAGCACCGCCGGGCGGCGGCGCTGGCTCCGAACCGGGCGATCCTCGGCGGAACCCCACGCGTCCGCTGACCAGATGCCTAAGATTGCGGCATATACGCCGAAAGGGAGGTTGTCATGACCACAGCGATGGAAATGCCCCGGGTTCAGGAGTGCGCGGCCTCGTCCTGCGCCTACAACCACACCAACGACTGCCACGCGTTCGCCATCACCATCGGCAGCAGCGACCACGCCCACTGCCACACGTTCGTGGAGTCACCGATCCGCGGCGGCCTCGACCAGCTCGTCGCCCAGGTCGGCGCGTGCAGCCGGGCCGACTGCCGGCACAACGCGGAGCTGGAGTGTCACGCCCCGGCGATCACCGTCGGCCCGGACAACGACCTCGCCGACTGCATGACCTACCAGAGCCGCTGACCACCCCCGCCGCCGACGACACCACACCACCACACCCCCCGCTGCCGCCCAGGTCGGCTTGGTCGCACACTGGACGTCATGGATGACGAGCTCGCGATCTCCGTACGGGGACTGCGCAAGGCGTACGGCGACAACGTCGCGGTGGCGGGGGTGGACCTGGACGTCCGCCGGGGCGAGGTGTTCGCCCTGCTCGGCCCCAACGGCGCGGGCAAGACCACCACCGTGGAGATCCTGGAGGGCTACCGGCAGCGCGACGCCGGCGAGGTCAACGTGCTCGGCAACGACCCGGCCCGGCCAGCGGCCGACTGGCGGTCCCGGGTCGGCATCGTGCTCCAGGGCACCGGCGAGTTCGACGAGCTGACCGTCGGCGAGGTGGTCAGGCACTTCTCCGGCTTCTATCCCGACGCGGACGACCCGGACAAGGTCGTCGAGCGGGTCGGGCTGGGGGCCAAGGCGAGGGCCCGCACGCACACCCTCTCCGGCGGACAGAAGCGCCGGCTCGACGTGGCGCTGGGCATCATCGGCCGCCCCGAGCTGCTCTTCCTCGACGAGCCCACCACCGGCTTCGACCCGGAGGCCCGGCGCGAGTTCTGGGAGCTGATCCGGGACCTCGCCGCCGCCGGCACCACCATCGTGCTCACCACCCACTACCTGGACGAGGCCGAGTCGCTTGCCGACCGGGTCGGGGTGATCGCCGCCGGCCGGCTGGTAGAGGTGGCCCCACCCGACCGGCTCGGCAACCGGCAGGACGCCCTGGCGACAGTCTCCTGGCGTACCCCGGACGGGACGCCGGAGTCGGCGCAGAGTGCGACGCCGACGGCGCTGGTGGCGGAGCTGGCCGCGCGATACGGCGGTGAGGTGCCCGGTCTCACGGTGACCCGGCCGACCCTGGAAGACGTCTACCTGAGCATGATCGGACACTGATGACGACCAGCACGAGGCCGGCGACCCCGGTCCCCACCAGTGGCGGCCGACGGATCGGGCCGGGGGCGCTCGCCCTGCGCCAGGGTCGGCTGGAGATCACCCAGTTCCTGCGCAGCAGGGAGTCCGTCGTCTTCACGATGGGCTTCCCGATCATCATGATCCTGATCTTCGCGTCGATCTTCGACGGGACGATCGGCGGCGGGGTGAAGTTCACCCAGTACTTCATCACCGGCATGATCGCCACCGGCCTGATGACGGTGAGCTTCCAGAACCTCGGCATCTGGATCCCGATCGAGCGGGACCGGGGCGTGCTCAAGCGCTACCGGGGCACCCCGATGCCAAAGTGGGTCTGGTTCGCCGGCAAAGTGATCATGGTGGTGGCGATCGGCATCGCCGAGACCGCGCTGCTGCTGGCGGTCGCCGTGGCGCTGTTCGACCTCGACCTGCCGGCCACCGCCGGGAAGTGGTTCACCTTCGGTTGGGTCGCCGTGCTCGGGGTGACCGCCTGCACCCTGTGCGGGATCGCCATCTCGTCGCTGGCCCGCACCGCGCGCAGCGGCTCGGCGGTGGTCACCCCGGTCTCCCTGGTGCTCCAGTTCATCTCCGGGGTGTTCTTCGTCTTCACCGACCTGCCCACCTGGATGCAGCAGGTGGCCGCGCTGTTCCCGCTCAAGTGGATGTGCCAGGGGCTGCGCGCGGTCTTCCTGCCGGCGAGCTTCGGCGCCCAGGAACCCGGCGGCTCCTTCGAGCTGGGCCGGGTCGCCCTGGTCCTGGCGCTGTGGTGCGTGATCGGCCTGGTCCTCTGCCTGACCACCTTCCGCTGGACCACCAAGCGCGACGGCTGACCCGCCGCCCCCGGCGTCCCGCCGGCCCCACGCCGCGCCGGGCGGGGCCGGGGCGGGACGTGATCGACACAGTTGCGCCGATACTGCGGTATCCGCTGGTGCGGATACCGCAGTATCGGCGACATTACGACCGGGCTACGCCGGCCGGGTCGGCTCAGTAGGAGTAGAAGCCCTGGCCGGTCTTGCGGCCCAGGTCGCCTGCGGTCGCCATCCGCTGGAGCAGCTCCGGCGGGAAGAACTTCTCGTCGGCGGTGTCGGTGTAGATGTTCTTCGTGGCGTTCAGCAGGACGTCCACGCCGGTCAGGTCGACAGTGGCCAGCGGACCCATCGCGTGACCGAAGCCCAGCTTGCAGGCGGTGTCCAGGTCCTCGGCCGACATCACCCCGGACTCGACCAGCCTGACCGCCTCCATGGCCAGAGCGCAGATCAGCCGGGTGGTGACGAAGCCGGCGATGTCCCGGTTGACCACCACCACCGTCTTGCCGATCTCCTCGGCGAACGCCTTCGCCGTGGCGATGGTGGCGTCGCTTGTCTTGTAGCCGCGGACCAGCTCGCAGAGCTTCATCATCGGCACCGGGGAGAAGAAGTGGGTGCCGACGACCGACTCCGGCCGCTCGGTGACCACGGCGATCTGGGTCACCGGGATGGCCGAGGTGTTTGTCGCCAGCACCGCGTCGGCCCGGCAGATCCTGTCCAGCGCGCGGAACACCTCGTGCTTGATCTCGATCTTCTCGAAGACCGCCTCGACCACCACGTCCGCGTCGGCCGCCGCCTCCAGTTCGGTGGTCGGGGTGATCCGGGCCAAGGTCGCCTCGACCTCGGACGGGTCGATCTTGCCCTTCTCGGCGAACTTCGCCAGCGACTTCCGGATCCCGGCCAGGCCCCGGGCGGTGGCTGCGTCGTCCACGTCCCGCAGCGTCACCTGCCAGCCCGCCTGCGCCGCCACCTGGGCGATGCCGGAGCCCATCAGCCCGGCCCCGACGACCGCGAGTCGACCCGCCATCTGCTTCTCCCTCGCTGCGATTGAGTGTCTGCCAGCACCCTAGTAGGCGGGCCTGAACGACCACTAAGCCACCGGCACCGGCGCGGGTCAGACGGCGCGGATCAGATGGTCAGGTCGGGAGCCTCCGGGGCGGTACCGCGCTCCACCTCCACGCCGAGCGCCCGCAGGTCGGCCACGAAGTCCGGGTAGCCCCGGTCGACGTGGTGCACGTGGGAGACCTCGGTGACCCCGTCCGCGCAGAGCCCCGCGATGATCAGCCCGGCGCCGGCCCGGATGTCGGTGGCGCGTACCGGTGCACCGGAGAGCCGGTCCCGGCCCCGCACCACGGCGTGATGGCCGTCGGTCTTGATGTCCGCACCGAGACGGGTCATCTCGTTGGCGAACATGAAGCGGCCGTCGAAGATGTTCTCGGTGATCAGCGACGCGCCGTCGCTCACCGCCGCCAGCCCGATCGCCATCGGCAGCAGATCGGTGGCGAACCCCGGGTACGGCAGGGTGACCACGTCGACGGCGGCGGGCCGGTCGTCGGCGCGTACCCGGAAGGCGTCACCCCGGGTCTCGACCAGCGCTCCGGCCGACACCAGCTTGTCCAGCGCGACCTCCAGGCAGGCCGGGTCGATCCCGGTGACCGTCACGTCCCCCCGGGTCATCGCCGCGCCGAACGCCCAGGTGCCGGCCACGATCCGGTCCCCCACCGTGGCGTGCCGCACCGGCCTCAGCGCGGGCACCCCGACGATGCGCAGGGTGGAGCTGCCGCAACCGGAGATCCGGGCGCCCATCCGGTTGAGCATGGTGCAGAGGTCGACGATCTCCGGCTCCCGGGCCGCGTTGTCGATCGTCGTCACACCCCGGGCCAGCACCGCCGCCATCACCAGGTTCTCGGTGGCGCCCACGCTCGGGAAGTCCAGCACGATCTCGGCTCCCCGCAGGCCGCCCGGGGCCGCGGCGATGACGAAACCGTGCTCACCGGAGACGTCCGCGCCCATCCGGGCCAGCCCGGCGATGTGCATGTCCAGGCCCCGCGAGCCGATGGCGTCGCCGCCCGGGTGGGCCACCCGCACGTACCCCCGGCGGGCCAGCAGCGGGCCGAGCACGCAGATCGACGCCCGCAGCCGGCGGACCAGGTCGTAGTCGGCGTCCGCGCCGGGCTGCTCGGGTACGTCGATGACGACCGACCGGGACCGGGCCTGCCCGCCGTACGCCACCATCGGGTCCACCGGGTCGTCCGTATCGAAGCTGACCACGCAACCGAGCCGACGCAGCACCTCCCCCATGATGGCGATGTCGGTGATCCGGGGCACGTTCGTGATCACCGTCCGCCCCGGTGCCAGCAGTGCCGCCGCCATCAGCTTCAACGCCGAGTTCTTCGCCCCGACGACGTGCACCGTGCCGGCCAGCCGGGCGTCCCCGCCGACCCGGATGACGTCGACGTCGTCGACCGCCGGGTCACCGGCGTCACCCGGCCCCACCCCCGCCGGCCAGCCGGCCGGGTCCGGCCGGGCCGGGATGGTCAGGTCCGGTATCCGTAGGCTGTGCGTCATGGCCGTCCACCTCACGCGCATCTACACCAAGGCCGGCGACGCCGGCATGACCAGGCTGAGCAACAACGAGCAGGTGCCGAAGACCGATCCACGGATCGCCGCGTACGCGGACGTCGACGAGTGCAACGCCGCGCTCGGTGTGGCGCTCGCCCTGGGGCAGCTCGACGACGAGCTGCGGGCCGTGCTGGAGTCGATCCAGAACGACATGTTCGACGTCGGCGCCGACCTGGCCACCCCCGTCGAGCCGGACCCGGCGTACCCACCGCTGCGGGTCACCGAGGAGTACGTCGAACGCCTCGAAGGCTGGTGCGACGAGTACAACGGGCGTCTGAGCAAGCTCGACTCCTTCATCCTCCCCGGCGGCACCGCAGGCGCGGCGCTGCTGCACGTGGCACGGACGATCGCCCGGCGCGCCGAACGGGCGGCCTGGGCCCTGGTCGCCCACGATCCGGATCGCACCAGCTCCCTTCCGGCCAAGTATCTCAACCGCCTGTCCGACCTGCTGTTCATCCTGTCAAGGACGGCCAATCCGGGCGGCGATGTGCTATGGGTGCCGGGCGGCAAGCGCTGAGCACGGGCGCGCTGCACCACGTCGAGGTCTGGGTACCCGATCTGGAGGCCGCGAAGCGGAGCTGGGGCTGGCTGCTCGGTGAGCTCGGCTGGACGCCGTACCAGGACTGGTCCGCCGGCCGGTCCTGGCGGCACGGCCCGACGTACCTGGTCCTGGAGGAGTCCCCGGCGCTGGCCGGACGGGTCCACGACCGGCTCGCTCCGGGCCTCAACCACCTGGCCTTCCACGCCGGTCCGCCGCACGCGGTGGACCGGCTGGTGGCCGCCGCACCGGCCCACGGCTGGACGCTGCTGTTCGCCGACCGCCACCCGCACGCCGGCGGCCCGGACAGCTATGCCGGCTACCTCACCGACGGGCAGGGCTACGAGGTGGAACTGGTCGCCGGAACCGACTGACCGGCACCGCCGAGAGCCGGGCCACGGGTCAGGACGCCGGCCGAGGTACACGGGGTCAGGACCGGTCCAGTGCGCCCCGGCGGGTCGGGGCGCTCCGTCCGGCACCCGGCCGTCGGGAACCGGGCACCCGGCACCTCGGTGATCGACCGGGCCGGACCGCCCCGGCGCAGGGCCGGACCGGTGCCCGCCGACGCCGCGCCTGGGCCCGGCGTACGGTCAACGCGACCACGACCACCACGACCACCGCGCCGCCGACAGCGGTCGGCAGCCCCGTGGACGCCGCGCCGGCCGCCCAGCCGAGCAGCACCGTGCCGGGCACCCAGACCAGCACCGCGACCCCGTCGAAGAACACGAACCGGGCGTACGGCAGCCCGGCCGCGCCGGCCACCCGGGGCACCAGGGTACGGACGAAGGCGGTCCACCGGCCGAGCAGCACCGCCGTCCCGCCCCGGGCGACGATCAGCGCCTCAGCCCGCCGCCACCGGTGCTCGCCGACCCACCGGCCCAGCCGGCCGCCGCGCAGCCGGGGTCCGAACAGCCGACCTTCCAGGTAGCCGAGCTGATCCCCGGCGAAGGCAGCGAGGGTGGTGACGGCGAGGGCCGTGCCGAGGTCCAGCCGACCGGCCCTCGCCAGCAGCCCGACGGTCAGCATCGTGGTCGCCGCCGGCAGCACCAGCCCGAGCAGCAGGCCCACCTCGGCGGCGAGGACCGCCGCCGCGGTCAGCAGGACGAATCCGGGCGGCAGGGTGCCGAGGCGGTCCAGCAGGGAGTCCACGAAGGTCATGTCGGCAAGCGTGCGGCAGTCAGCCGGCCCCACCGGTCCTCCCGCCGGCCGGGCCGGGTCCTCCGGGTGGCCGGTCGTGCCCCTAGGGCGTTCCCGGGGTGGGCACCGGGTTGAAGTCGTCGTCCACCAGGCCGAGCCGGTGCGCCACCACCGCCGCCTGCACCCGGTTGCGCAGGTCCAGCTTCTCCATGGCCGCCGAGACATGGGTCTTGACCGTGGTGACCCCCAGGTGCAGCCGGGCACCGATCTCCGCATTGGACAGGCCGGTGCCGACCAACGCCAGCACCTCCCGCTCCCGGGGGCTGAGCAGCTGCAACCCGGGCTGCGGCGCGCTGGTCTCCGGCCGCAGCTCGTGGTCGTGGGCGGCGATCGCCCGACGGACGATCCGGGCCAGCACCGGCGGTGCCACAAGCGCCTCCCCCCGGGCCGCCCGACTCACCGCGTCGATCAGCTCCTCGGGCACGCCGTCCTTCACCAGGTAGCCGATCGCCCCGGCACCCAGCGCGCCGTAGACGTCGGCGTCGTCGGCGAAGGTGGTCAGCACCACCACCCGGACCCCCGGTTGCCGGGCGAGGATCCGGCGGGTCGCCTCGATGCCGTCCATCCGCGGCATCCGAAGGTCCATCAGGACGATGTCGGGGCGCAGCCGTTCGGTGAGGCGGACCGCCTCGTGGCCGTCTCCCGCCTCGCCGACGATCTCGAAACCACCGGCCGTGCGCAACAGCAGGCCCACCCCCGCCCGGACCAGCGCCTGGTCGTCCACCACGAGCACCCGGATCACGAAACCCCCCGTACCGGCAGCCGAGCCAGCAGCTGCCACCCGCCGGCATGGGTCGGGCCGGCGGTCAGGGTGCCACCCAACAGCCCCACCCGCTCCCGCATCCCGGCCAGTCCGTGCCCGGACGAGGGTAGCGCCGGGCCGGGCCGGGGGTGCTCCGGGCCGCTGTCGCGCACCTCGACCAGCAGCCCGAACGGCTCCGACCGGACGACCACGCTGGCGGTCGCACCCGGACCGGCGTGCTTGAGGCTGTTGGTCAGGCCCTCCTGGATCACCCGGGCGGCGGTGGTGCGCACCACGAGCGGGGTGCTGGCCGCCCGGTCGTCGACGGTGACCTGCACCGCCAGGCCAGCGGCCCGGACCAACTGTTGCGCCTCGGTGATGATCTGCTCGGGCTCGACCATCGGCGCGCCACCCTCGATCGCCTCCGGATCGCGCAGCACCTCCAACAGCTCGCGTAGCTCGTCCAGCACCCGTCCGGCGGTGGACCGCAGTTCGCCGAGCGCCGTGACGGCCTCGTCCACCCGCCCGGTCCGCCGGGTGGCGTACTGGGCGGCCCCGGCCTGGAGGGCGATCGCCGCGACGTGGTGCGCGACGATGTCGTGCAGGTCCCGGGCGATGCTGGCGCGTTCGGCGAGCCGGGCGGCCCGGGTCTGCATCTCCTGCCGCGACTCGGCGTCCCGGGCCCGTTCCTCGGCCACCACCGCCGCGTTGCGCAGCCCCCGCAGGTAACGGCCGAAGGCGACCGGCGCGGCCGAGGAACCGACAAGCATGGCCAACCGGAGCAGGCCCGGGCCGCCGACCAGCGCGTCCGGCGGGCCCGAGTCGAGCACCGTGTAGATCACCACCGCGAGGAACAGCGCGAAGGCCGCGCCGGTGGCCGGCCAGCCCGCCCGGTACGCGACGAACCCCAGCGCCGCCGCGGCGCACAACAGCGGGGTACCCGTGCCGAACGGCGCGAACTGGACTGCGGCCAGCATCAGCGCGCTCTCCAGCACCAGCACCGGGCCGGGCCACCGGCGTACCCCCACCAGCGCCAGCCCGGCGATCACGGCGAGCGCCACGTTGACGCCCCGGTCGGTGACCTCCGGGGTCAGGCTATTCAGCCCGCTGGCCAGGCCCAGCCCGGCCGCGACCAGCCCGAGCAGCAGCTCCGGCCACCAGGTACGTCCGCCCCTCACCCGGCCAACCCTACGGAGCAGCGGTCGGACGGCGGTCCTCCCACCGGCCGCCCGGCCTCCTCCGGGTGGCCGGTGCTCGGGCCACCGGGGCGATCCGGCGACCCGGCAGTCGTTCCTAGCCTCGGCGGCATGAGCGATTCGTGGGCGTTCCTGAGCCAGTTCACCCGGCATCCGTTCACCGTGGGCGCGGTGGCCCCCAGCGGCGCGGGGTTGGCCGCCGACATCACCGCGGCGGTGCCCGGCACGGGCGACCCGGTGGTGGTCGAGCTGGGCCCGGGCACCGGCGCGTTCACCCGGGCCATCCAGCGTCGGCTCGGCGGCCGGGGGCAGCACCTGGCGCTGGAGGTCAACCCGCGTTTCGCGGCCCGGGTGGCCCGGCGGTACCCGACGGTGGAGGTGGTGCTCGGCGACGCGGCGGCGCTCGGCGGTCTGCTGGCCGCACGACGGCACCCGTCCGCCGACGTGGTGGTCAGCGGCCTGCCGTGGGCGGCGTTCCGGGAGAGCCGGCAGCGCAGCGTGCTGGATGCGGTGGCGGCCGGGCTGGGCGACGGGGGCGTCTTCACCACGTTCGCCTACCGGCACGCCCTGTGGACCCCGCCGGCCCGGCGCTTCCGCAGTCTGCTGCAGCAGGTGTTCGACGAGGTCACCGTGGGCCGGACGGTCTGGGGGAACCTGCCGCCGGCGCTGGTCTACCACTGTCGTCGCCCGCTGCGGGCCGGCGACTGACCGGACGACGGGTCAGGCGGCTGGCCAGTCCTGGGAGGCCATACGTGGCGAGGCCGCCCCGGGTGGGGCGGCCTCGAGCCAGGAGGAGAAACCGGTCACCGTCGACCGCGCCATGGCGATCTCGACCGGCGCGTGTCGACTGGTACAGCGGAGGATCACCCAGTCGGACGGCATGGAGAGCCGTTCCTGCCCCTCGGGCAGCCGCCGTCGCTCCACCACCAGCTCCTTGCGGGAGAGCACCCGCTTGGGCCGTAGGGCGAAGCTGAACATCCGGTACCAGCGCAGCTGGTCGCCGACGAACCGGGCGAAGCCCGGGGACCAGCCCCGACCATCCAGGACTGTGGTGACCCGGACGCTCAGCCGGATGATGCCACCGCTACGGGTGACCAGCGCCCGCCGGACGAAGAGGATCAGGACCGCGACCAGGAGCACCGCGATGCCGATTCCGATCCCTTCGACGATCTCCATCGGCGGGCGGGTTCAGCGGGCCGGAGTGGCCGGGGTGGCACTCTCGGCGAGCACTGTCACGCTCTCGGCGCCGACCGACAGGAATCCGCCGGTGATGTCGAAGGCGACCTGCTGGCCGCCGGCCTGCTTGATCCGGACCTGGCTGGGCTCGGCCAGCTGACCGAGCAGCGGCGCGTGCCCAGGCAGCACACCCAGCTCACCCTCGGTCGTACGGGCGACGACCATCTCGGCCTCGCCGGACCAGACCTTCTCCTCGACGGCTACGAGGTCGACGTGAAGCTGCTGTGCCACGCTGTCTCCTTGCTGCGGCGACGGATTGTCGAAAGTCTAGTCCGGCCGCTGGTGCCACCCCAACGCGGGTGGCGAGACCTGCACCACCACCCGGCGTGTCGCGGCACCGTGGGGCGGCACCGCCACCGGGCGGGGATCACTTGGCCTTGTTGCGGAACTCCGGATGCTCCAGCAGGAAGGCGTCCAACTGCTCGTTGCCGAGGGCGGCGAAGAAGTCGTCGGCGGCGGGCAGCAAACGCTCCCCCCGGTAGCCGTTGCCGGTGCCGATCCCCTCCCCCGGCAGCTTGATCATCTCGACGTTCTCCGAGCGGATGCCCTTGAGCGCGATGGCGAAGTCGACCACGCTGCTGCCCCGGCCGTTGAAGGTCAGCGACTGACCGGCGGCCCGGATCACCCGGTCCAGCTTGATCGGGTTGGTCACCACGTCGGCGCTGAACGCCTGGCCGACCATCGCCTTGATGAACTGCTGCTGGTGCCGCTGCCGGCCGTAGTCGGCGTCCGGGACACCGTTCTTCGGGTACCGCTGCCGGACGTAGTCGAGCGCCTGCCAGCCGCTGAGGTGCTGGTTGCCCTTCTTGTAGACCGCCTGCGGCCCGATGTAGCCCTCGCCGTACGGGTTGCCCTTGCGATGCTTGCCGTTCGGCTCGCGGTGCTCGGACTTGACCTCCCGCTCGATGTACATGTCGACGCCGCCCATCGCGTCGACGATCTTCTGGAAGCCGGTGAAGTTGATGATCGCGCCAGCGTCGAACCGCTCGATCCCGGTCGCCTTCTGCACGGTCTTGGCGAGCAGTTCGAAGCCCTGCGGGGCGCTGGGGTTCTTGCCCTCGACGATGCTGCCGTGCGACATCGCGCCGTTGATCTTGCCGGAGCCGCCCCGGTAGCCGGCCTTGTCGAACTTGGGGATGTCGACGTAGAGATCGCGCGGGACGGAGAAGATGTAGGCCCGGTCCAGCGACTCGGGCACGTGCAGCACCATGATCGAGTCGGCCAGCGGCGGGGTCTTCGCGTCCCGCGGGTCGATGCCCACCAGCAGGATGTTCAACGGGCCCTTGACGTTGCTCTTGCGCTCCTGCGCCCCGGCCGCCTTGTCGCCGAAGAGGTCTGCCTTGCCCACCGAGCCCTCGTAGCGGGACAGCAGCGTCTCGTAGCCCACCAGGACCGCGCCGCTGAGCATCATCAGCACGACCCCGAAGACGGTGCACACCCGGGCCCAGCGCGGCACCCCCGACCAGATGGACGGCTTGCCGCCGCCCTTGCCGGTCTTACCCACGAGCAGCTCCATTCGTCGCGCCACGAGGATCCGTCACGAGAATTCGTCACGTCCACGAACAGAAGACGGGCGTCCACCGTCGAAAGTTGCACCGGATCGACACCCGTTCGTGAGCGTCGTACGCAAAACGGTACCGTGCCCGCGCGCAGGCCGCTCCCCCGGCAACCGGACAACCGCACTCACCAGGCCGGTAACGGCCGAAGGCCACCCCGGTGTGCGACCGGGGTGGCCTTCGTGGGACGCCTTGTCGTGCGGCTCGGCCGACGACTGTCGGGGGGCTCAGCCCTCCGACATCAGCTCCTTCGCCTTGCGCTCCAGGTCCTCCAGACCGCCGCACATGAAGAAGGCCTGCTCGGGGAAGTGGTCGTACTCGCCCTCGCTGATCTTCTTGAACGCCTCGATGGTCTCGGCGATCGCGACCGTCGAGCCCGGCACGCCGGTGAACTGCTCGGCGGCGTAGGTGTTCTGCGAGAGGAAGCGCTCGATCCGGCGGGCCCGGCCGACGGTGAGCTTGTCCTCCTCGGAGAGCTCCTCGATGCCGAGGATCGCGATGATGTCCTGGAGGTCCTTGTAGCGCTGGAGGATGCGCTTGACCTCGGTCGCCACCGTGAAGTGCTCCTCACCGACGAACTCCGGGGCGAGGATCCGGGACGAGGACGCCAGCGGGTCCACGGCCGGGTAGATGCCCTTGTCGGAGATCGACCGCTCCAGGTTGGTGGTCGCGTCCAGGTGGGCGAAGGTGGTGGCCGGCGCCGGGTCGGTGTAGTCGTCGGCGGGCACGTAGATCGCCTGGAGCGAGGTGATGGCCTGGCCCCGGACGGAGGTGATCCGCTCCTGGAGTTCGCCCATCTCGTCGGCCAGGGTCGGCTGGTAACCCACCGCGCTCGGCATCCGGCCGAGCAGGGTGGAGACCTCGGAACCGGCCTGGGTGAAGCGGAAGATGTTGTCGATGAAGAGCAGCACCTCCTGCTTCTTGACGTCCCGGAAGTACTCGGCCATGGTCAGCGCGGACAGCGCCACCCGCAGCCGGGTGCCCGGCGGCTCGTCCATCTGGCCGTAGACCAGCGCGGTCTTGTCGATGACGCCGGACTCGGTCATCTCGGCGATCAGGTCGTTGCCCTCACGGGTGCGCTCACCCACGCCGGCGAAGACCGAGGTACCACCGAAGTTCCGGGCAACACGGGTGATCATCTCCTGGATGAGCACCGTCTTGCCCACGCCCGCGCCGCCGAACAGGCCGATCTTGCCGCCCTTGACGTACGGGGCGAGCAGGTCGATGACCTTGATGCCGGTCTCCAGCATCTCGGTCTTCGGCTCCAGGTCCGCGAAGGCCGGGGCCTTGCGGTGGATGCCCCACCGGTCGTCCGCGTCGAGCGTCTCGCCCTCGGTGAGGTTGAGGCACTCGCCGATGGCGTTGAAGACGTGGCCCTTGACCGCGTCGCCCACCGGGACGGTGATCGGCGAGCCGGTGTCGGTGACCTCGGCGCCCCGGACCAGACCGTCGGTCGGCTGCATGGAGATGGCGCGGATCAGGTTGTCACCCAGGTGCTGGGCGACCTCCAGGGTCAGCGTCTTCTCACCGCCGGAGAGGTTCACCTCGACGTGCAGGGCGTTGAACAGGGCCGGCATGGCGTCGCGCGGGAACTCGGCGTCGACGACCGGGCCGATGACCCGAACCACGCGACCGGTGGCCGTCCTGGTCTCTGCCGGTCCCCCGGCAACTGCGGATACAGTCATCACACTTCACTTCCCGACGCGGCCAGCGCGTTCGCGCCGCCGACGATCTCACTGATCTCCTGGGTGATCCCGGCCTGGCGGGCCGAGTTCATCTCACGCGTGTACTTCTCGATCATGTCTTCGGCGTTGTCGGTGGCGCTCTTCATCGCCCGCCGACGGGCCGCCGATTCGCTCGCCGCCGACTCCAGCAACGCCGCGTAGATCCGCGTGTTGATGTACCTCGGCAACAGCGCGTCGAGCAGCGACTCCGCCTCCGGCTCGAACTCGTACGCCGGCAGCAGCCCCTCGGAGCGCGGCCGGTCCTCGACCTGCATCGGACCGATGATCTTGGTGACCGGGTTCTGCGTCATCAGGCTGTGGAACTCGGTGTAGACGATGTGCAACTCGTCGATGCCGAGCACCCCGTCCGGTCCGGCGTCACCGTCGGTGTCGTCCGCACCGGCGGTGAACGCCGCGATCAGCGTCTCACCCACCTCGCGGGCGTCGGCGAAGGTGGGCTGCTCCGAGAAGCCGGTCCAGTTCGCCGCGATCTCCCGGTTGCGGAACCGGTAGAACGTCAGGCCCTTACGCCCGATGACGTAGAGCACCGGCTCCTTGCCGTCGGCGGTGAGCCGGGCGATCAGCGACTCGGCGGTCCTGATCGCGTTGGAGCTGTACCCGCCGGCCAGGCCCCGGTCGGAGGTGACCAGCAGGACGCCCGCCCGCCGCACCTGCTCGCGCGGGGTGAGCAGCGGGTGGTCGATCCGGGCGTTCGAGGCCAGCGCGGTGAGCACGCCGGTGATCGCCTGGGCGTACGGCAGGGACGCCGTCACCCGGGCCTGGGCCTTGGCGATGCGGCTCGTCGCCACGAGCTCCATCGCCTTGGTGATCTTCTTCATCCCCTTCGCCGAACGGATCCGTTGACGAAGAACGCGTACCTGGGCCGCCATGAGTCAGCCCTACTGCTTCTCGGCGTCGCCGCCGGCGTACCGGGTGACCGTCTCGCGGTCGGCCTCGCCCTCCAGCGGCTTGGCAGGCGCGTCGTTGACCCGGTGCTCGTCGGCCTTGCCGAGGAAGACCTGCTTGAACTCGGTGATGGCCGAGTCGAGCGAGGACGCGATGTCGTCGCCCCACTTGCCACCGGCGATCGAGGCCAGCACGCCCTCGTGCTTGTGCCGCAGGTACTGGAGGAACTCCGACTCGAAGCGACGGACCTCGCCGACCGGGACGTCGTCCAGCTTGCCCTCGACGCCGGACCAGACCGAGACGACCTGCTCCTGCACCGGGTACGGCGAGTAGTTCGGCTGCTTGAGCAGCTCGACCAGCCGGGAGCCCCGGTTCAGCTGGGCCTGCGAGGCCTTGTCCAGGTCGGAGGCGAAGGCGGCGAACGCCTCCAGCTCACGGAACTGGGCCAGGTTGAGCCGCAGCGAGCCGGAGACCTTCTTCATCGGCTTCATCTGCGCGGCGCCACCGACCCGGGAGACCGAGGTACCGACGTTGATGGCCGGCCGGACGCCCTGGTTGAACAGGTCGGACTCCAGGAAGATCTGGCCGTCGGTGATGGAGATGACGTTGGTCGGGATGAAGGCCGAGATGTCGTTGGCCTTCGTCTCGATGATCGGCAGGCCGGTCATCGAGCCGCCACCCAGCGCGTCGGAGAGCTTCGCGCAGCGCTCCAGCAGGCGGGAGTGCAGGTAGAAGACGTCACCCGGGTACGCCTCACGGCCCGGCGGGCGACGCAGCAGCAGCGACACGGCCCGGTACGCCTCGGCCTGCTTGCTCAGGTCGTCGAAGACGATCAGGACGTGCTTGCCGCCGTACATCCAGTGCTGCCCGATGGACGAGCCGGTGTACGGGGCGAGGTACTTGAAACCGGCCGGGTCGGACGCCGGGGAGGCCACGATGGTGGTGTACTCCAGCGCGCCCGCGTCCTCCAGGATGCCCTTGATCGAGGCGATCGTGGAGGCCTTCTGGCCGATGGCGACGTAGATGCAGCGGACCTGCTTCTTCGGGTCGCCGGAGCGCCAGTTGTCCCGCTGGTTGAGGATGGTGTCCAGCGCGACGGTGGTCTTGCCGGTCTTCCGGTCGCCGATGATCAGCTGCCGCTGGCCCCGACCGATCGGGGTCATCGCGTCGATCGCCTTGATGCCGGTCTGCAGCGGCTCGTCGACCGACTGCCGGGACATCACGTTCGGGGCCTGGAGCTCCAGCTCGCGGAAGCCCTCGTCGGCGATGTCGCCGAGGCCGTCGATCGGCTGGCCGAGCGCGTTGACCACGCGGCCGAGGAAGGCGTCGCCGACCGGTACGGAGAGCACCCGGCCGGTGCGCTTGACGCGCTGCCCCTCCTCCAGCTTGGCGGAGTCACCGAGAACGACGACGCCGATCTCCCGGACGTCGAGGTTCAACGCCACGCCGAGCGTGCCGTCCTCGAACTCCAGGAGCTCGTTGGTCATGGTCGAGGGCAGCCCCTCGACGTGGGCGATGCCGTCACCGGTGTCGGCGACGGTGCCGACCTCCTCGCGGGAGACGTCGGTCGAGTAGGAGGAGACGTAGCGCTCCAGGGCGCCGCGGATCTCCTCCGTCGAGATGGTCAGCTCGGCCATCCTCTGCTTCCTTAAAATTCAGGGGCCCGGGATACCTAGTACCGACCGGTCCGAATGGCGTCGATCAAAGGGCGGCGAGGCCGCTTGTCAGCGCTTCACGAGCGCGTTGCGGGTCTCGTTGAGGCGGCGCAGGACGGTGCCGTCGTACAGGTCGGAACCGACCCGCACGCTCACCCCACCGAGCACCTCCGGGTCGACCGTCTGCTTGACGGAAACCTCTCGACCGTACATCGCGGAGAGGCGGGCACCGAGCCGTTGCTCGTCGGCCTCGCTCAACGGGGCAGCCACGGTCACGTAAGCGACCTGGCGGTCCCGCCGATCGGCGGCCAGCTCGACCAGCCGGGTGAGTGCCCCGGTGAAGGAGCGCCCCCCGAACCCGCCGAGAGCCGCCTCGACGAGGCGGACGGTGACCGGGCGGGCCTTGCCGTCGAGCAACTCCCGGGCCAGCGCGGCCCGCTGCCCGGCCGGGGCGATCGGGTCGGCGAGCGCCGCGGAGAGCGCGGACTGACCGGCGACCACCTGGCCGAAGCGGAACAGCTCGTCCTCGACCTCACCGAGGTCGCCGGCGGAGTCGGCGCTGGCCAGCAGCGCCTCCACCCCGAGCCGCTCGGTGCCGTCGAGCAGCTCCGACGGCGTCGACCAACGGCCGGCGACCAGGCCGGTCAGCAGGCCGAGCGCGTCCGCGCCGATCTTGCCGGCCAGGATGCCGTCGAGCAGCCCGGCGCGGTCGTCGCCGGAGCGGGCCGGGTCGGACAGCGCCCGGCGCAGCCGCGGCTCGCCCCGCAGCAGGGCGGCGACGGAGAGGATGTCGTCGGCGGTGGTGGCCACCGCCGACGGCTCCGCACCGCGGACGTACGCGTCGAGGCGCTCGGCCGCGATCGCGTACGACTCCCGGCTGGCGGCCTGCATCAGCGGGCCCCCGTGCTCTCGAGGTTGCTCAGGAACCGGTCCACGGTGCCCTTGCGGCGCGCCTCGTCGGCCAGCGACTCGCCGACGATCTTGCTGGCCAGGTCGACCGCGATGGTGCCGACCTCGGTGCGCAGCTCACGCACGATGGTGGCCCGCTCGGCGGCGAGCTGCTCCTTGCCGGCCGCGATGATCCGGTCGGACTCCTCGCGTGCCTTGCCGAGGATGTCCTGTCGGATGCCCTCCGCGTCGGCCCGTGCGTCGTCCCGGATCTTGGCGGCGTCGGTACGCGCCTCGGCGAGCTGCGCGCGGTACTGCTCGAGGAGCTGGTTGGCCTCGGCCTGGGCGGCCTCGGCGCGCTTGATGCCACCCTCGATCGCGTCGACCCGGGCCTGGAACGTCTGCTCCATGCGGGGGAAGACGAACTTCATCAGCACGATGCAGAGCACGATGAAGGCGACACCACCGACCACGATCTCCTGCCAGATCGGGAAGATCGGGTTGTGCGTCGACTCACCACCCTCTGCGGCGAGAAGGAACATGAGAGACCTCCCGGTCAGAGGGGGGATCAGGCGCCGGACCAGATGAAGCCGAAGGCGATGCCGAGCAGGGCGAGCGCCTCGATGACGGCGAAGCCGATCCAGACGTACGGCAGGGTCATCCGGGACGACTCCGGCTGCCGGGCGGTCGACTGGATGTAGGCGGCGAAGACCAGGCCGACGCCGATGCCCGGGCCGATGGCGGCGAGGCCGTAGCCGATGGCGGCGGTGCTGCCGGTGACCTCGGCGAGAACGCTAGCGTCCATGGGTGTGGTTCCTCCTGGGTATCTCGCGTGACTCTCACGCGGGACGACAACGGGTTGGTGCGGTGGACGAGTGCTCGCTCACGAGCCCCTGCCCGGGTGGATCAGTGTTCGTCGGCGAGCGCGCCCTGCACGTAGCTGGCGGTGAGGACCGTGAAGACGTACGCCTGCAGACAGATCACCAGGAACTCGAGGAAGGTGAGCGCGATGGTCATCACCCAGGACAGCACCGAGACCGGCGCGAGCCAGGCGTTGGCGCTGATCATCGCGAAGCCGCCGAGCGTGAAGACCAACAGGAGCATGTGGCCGGCGAACATGTTGGCGAAGAGACGCACGGCCAGCGAGAACGGCCGGATGATGAAGGTCGAGAAGAGCTCGATCGGGACCAGCAGCGGCAGGATGTACCAGGGTGCCGGCGGCATCAGCGCGTGCTTGAAGTACTTGCCGACGCCGTGGTGCCGGATGCCGACGTAGTTGAACATCACGTAGCTGATCACGGCGAGGAAGGCCGGGAAGGCGATGTGCGAGTTCGGGGAGATCTGGAAGAACGGCACGATCGCGAAGAGGTTGGTCAGCAGGATGAAGCAGAACAGCGTGGTGAAGTACGGCGCGAACCGCACCCCCCGGTGCCCGATCATGTCGATCGCGATGTTGTTCCGCACGAAGCCGTAGATCGACTCGGCCAGCCACTGCTTCTTCGTCGGCACCAGCTGCGGCTTCCGGTAGGTCGCCAGGAAGAAGATGATCAGGATGCCGACCGCGATCCAGACCATCGCCGTGACCTTGGTGAACCAGTACGAGTCGTGCGCACCCCAGGGCAGGATGCTGGGCAGGTAGAAGTCCTCCACGCTGGGTGGGAATGCCGCCTGGCCCGCTGCCAGGACGTTCGCCTGTCCGAACACCGCGTCCCTTCCTAAGTAGGCGTGCCGAGCCGGCGGACGACCAGGATGATTCCCCCGGCCATGCCGAGCACGACACCGATCCCGGTGGCGATGCCGCCGGAGTCGAGCCACTGGTCGACCAGCCAGCCGATGAAACCCCAGACGAGCATGCCCCCGATGAGGTACGAGAGCGCGGTCCAGCCCTGACCGGCGCCGGTCGGAACGTCGTCCGGACCGCCGGTGGGTTGGGGGGTTCGGTCACCAGCCATGACGGGGCGAACGATATCAGCCGAGGAGACGAGGCTGTGCCTCACCCCCCGCACAACCTTCGTTGTGTGGGCTTCCGGCGGGCTCCTTCGTCTGGGGGCACGCTACTCCCCTTCCGCCAACCAGAGAATGACCGAACGCGGACAGTCGCGCGCGTGTCCACCAATTGGGACGGTCAGTCGACCGATCGACGGGAATGCACCCTGGTCAGCCACCAGATGTGCACTCCGGTCCAGACCGCCACGCCGGCGGCGATGCCGACACAGAGCGGAACCAGTCCGTCCCACCCGGTCGACGCCACCGCCACCATGAACACCCCCAGCAGGGTGAACTTGGCCGCGTACAGCCCCAGGCCGAGCGGGAGCACCAGCTGCGGGTTGACCGCGTCGGCCCGGGCCAGCACCACGGTGGTCAGGGTGTGGCTGAGCACCGTCACCGCCACCCCGGCCGCCGCGCCGACCGCCGCGTCCGCACCGCCGGTCACCCCGCCGACCAGCGCCGCGAGGGCCCCCAGCACCGCCGAGGCGGCCAACAGCACAGGCAGGTGGCGCAACCGCCAACCCCGGTCGTCGGCCGTCGCCGCCGTACCCGCCCCGGGCTCAGCCACGGGGGTACGCCGGGAAGCCGCCGACCGACCCGGTGCCCGTCAGGCCGCTGCCGAGCCGCTCGACGTCCGACCCCCACCAGGTGTGCTTCGCGTTCTCCACAGCGAAGGAGTCTACGGAGCCGCACACTGGTGACCGTGAGATGCCTCGTCACCGGCGCCACCGGGTACATCGGTGGGCGGCTCGCGCCCCGACTGCTGGCCGAGGGGCACCAGGTGCGCTGCCTGGCCCGTAAGGCCGGTCGACTGCGCGACGTGCCCTGGGCCGCCTACGCCGAGGTGGTCGAGGGGGACCTGCGGAAACCGGAGACGCTGCCGGCCGCCTTCGAGGGCGTCGACGTCGCGTACTACCTGGTGCACTCGCTGGGGCAGGCCGACTTCGAGGCGGCCGACCGGGAGGCCGCCACCCACTTCGCCGCGGCCGCCGCCGCGGCCGGCGTACGCCGGATCGTCTATCTGGGTGGGCCGGAGCCGGCGGCGGGCGGCGAGGTGCCCTCGCCGCACCTGCGGTCCCGGGCCGAGGTGGCGCGGATCCTGCTGGCCGGCGGAGTGCCCACGGTGGTGTTACGGGCCGCCGTGATCATCGGATCCGGGTCGGCCTCCTTCGAGATGCTGCGCTACCTCACCGAGCGGCTGCCGGCCATGGTCACCCCCCGCTGGGTCGGCAACCGGATCCAGCCGATCGCCGTCCGGGACGTGCTGCGCTACCTGGTCGGCTGTGCCACCCTGCCGGCCGAGGTGGACCGGGCCTTCGACATCGGCGGCCCGGACGTGCTCACCTTCCGGGAGATGATGCAGCGGTACGCCCGGGTCGCCGGGTTGCGCCGCCGGATCATCGTGCCGGTCCGCCCGCTGACCCCGGCGCTCTCCTCGCACTGGGTGGGGCTGATCACGCCGGTGCCGAACGCCATCGCCCGCCCGCTGGTGGAGAGCCTGATCCACGAGGCGGTGGCGCACGAACACGACATCGCCCGGTGGCTGCCCGACCCGCCCGGCGGACTGACCGGCTTCGACGACGCCGTCGCGCTGGCCCTGACCATGGTGCGCGACGCCCAGGTGGAGACCCGTTGGTCGAACGCGAGCGGCCCGGACGCACCGGCCGAGCCGCTGCCGTCGGACCCGCACTGGTCCGGTGGCACGGTCTACACCGACGTCCGGGAACGCGAGGTCGACGCCTCGCCGGCCGCGCTCTGGCGGGTGATCGAGGGCGTCGGCGGTGAACACGGGTGGTACTCGTTCCCGCTCGCCTGGTCCGTCCGGGGCTGGCTGGACCGGCTGGTCGGCGGGGTGGGACTGCGTCGGGGCCGCCGTGACCCGCACCGCCTCCAGGTCGGCGAGGCGTTGGACTTCTGGCGGGTGGAGGAGATCGTCCCGGGTGAGCTGCTCCGGTTGCGTGCCGAGATGCGCCTACCCGGTCGGGCGTGGTTGGAGATGCGCGCCGAACCGGTCGGAGAGGGCCGCGCCCGCTACGTCCAACGCGCCGTCTTCCTCCCCCGCGGCCTGCCCGGCCACCTCTACTGGCTCTCGGTGGCCCCCTTCCACGCCGTCGTCTTCGGCGGCATGGCCCGCAACATCGCCAACCACGCCCCGACCCGCTGATCCCCCGTCCCGGGACGAGGTCAGTTGCCGGTGCGGGGGGTGGGGGTGAGGCGGTAGGTGATGGACTCGTTGGGCGGGACGAAGTCCCGGACGGGGGTGTCGGACAGGGCGGCGGCGAGGATCCGGCCCACCGCGTCGACCATCCGGGACTGGACGGCGGCACCGACGGCGTCGCGCGGGTCGTCCGGGTTGGCGGCGATCTGGGCGACCGCGAGCTGCGGGGTGAAGGCCACCACCGACTCGGTCTCGTTCCGCTCCGAGCTGCCGGTCTTGCCGGCCACCGGACGGCCCAGCCCCGGACGGAGCTTCTCCGCCGTGCCACCGTCGCAGCGGCGGTACATCGACTGGTCGCCGACCGGGCACCGGGCCGCGTCGGCGGCGGCGCGGGCCACCTCGGTGTCGATCACCTGCCGGCAGTCCGGCCGACCCGCGGCCACCTCGTGCCCGGCGCTGTCGGTGATCGACACCACAGGCAGCGGCGCGCACCAGGTCCCCTCGGCGGCCACCGTGGCGTACGCGTTGGCCAGGTCGAGCGGGGTGGTGGAGGAGACGCCGAGGGTGAACGCCCCCCAGTCGCGGGCGCTGTGCCGGGCCAGTGCGGCGTCGTCGGGGGCGCGGAACCGGATGCCCAGCCGCTCGGCCATCTCCACCACCCGGTCCGCGCCGACCTTCTCGGTGAGCCAGGCGAAGTAGGTGTTCACCGAGCGCCCGAAGCCGGTCCACATGGTGCGGTAGCCGTCCATCCACTCGGGGGTGGCGTTGGCCGGGCACCACCGCCCGCCGCAGCCGGCCCGGGGGTCGTCGGTCGGGAAGCGGGTCACGATCCGGCTCGGCGCGACGAAGCCGGTCTCCAGCGGCAGCCCGGACTCCAGGGCGGCCAACAGGGTGAACAGCTTGAACGTCGAGCCGGCCTGGTATCCCTCGATGCCGTTGCCGCCGGCGATCAGCTGGTTGACCGTGTTCGGATAGTTCTGCTGCCCGGCCGGGTTCGGAGCCACGCTGTAGTTGCGGTTCACCGCCAGGGCGAACACCCGGCCGGTGCCCGGCTGGACCACCGCTGCGGGTGCCGCCCGGGGATCGTCGACGGCGTAGATGTCGGTCACCTGGCGTACGGCGGCCCGCTGCACGGCCGGGTCGAGCGAGGAGACGATCCGGAAACCGCCCCGGCGCAGGGTGTCCTGTCGTTCGGCGGCGGTGGCGCCGAAGGCCGGCTGGTCGCTCCACCACTGGGTGAACCAGTCGCAGAAGAAGCCCCAGTCGTTACGAGTCTCGGGCACTGCGGTGCAGTCATTCGGTGTCCGGCTGGGGCGCAACGCCAGCGGGGCGTCCCGGGCCGCCGCCGCGTCCGCCGCCGGCACCTGGGCCAGCGCCACCATCCGGTCCAGCACGTACGACCGCCGGGTCAGCGCCGCGTCGGCGTCGCCGTTGATCGGGTCGTCGGTGTCCGGGGAGCGGACCAGCCCGGCCAGCAGCGCCGCCTGGTCCAGGGTCAGGTTGGCCGCGGTGGTGGAGAAGTACCGCTTGGTCGCGGCGGCGATGCCGTACGCCCCGGCGCCGAAGTACGCGATGTTGAGGTAGCGGGTGAGGATCTCGTCCTTGGTCAGCTCCCGCTCCAACGCCAGGGCGTACCGCATCTCCTGGAGCTTGCGGGCGGTGCTGACCTCGGTGGCCTTCTTCCGCTGTTCCTTTGTCAGCCGGGGATCGTTGCTGAGCACGTTGCGGACGTACTGCATGGTCAGCGTGGAGGCGCCCTGCCGGGCCCGGCCGTCACGCTGGTTGACGGTGAACGCCCGGACCACCCCCCGCAGGTCGACGCCCCGGTGCTGGTAGAACCGGGCGTCCTCGGCGGCCACGATGGCCTGCCGCATCACCGGGGCCACCTTGACCAACGGCACGTCCACCCGGTCCTCGGTGTAGAACGAGGTGATCAGGGTGACGCCGTCGGCGGCGTACAGGGTGGAGCGTTGGGCGGTGGGTGGGGTGCGCAGGGTGTTAGGCAGTTCGGCGTAGGAGGATGCGAGCCCGCCGAAGCCGATGCCGAACACCAGGGCGAGCGGCAGGGCCGCCACCGCCAGCACCAGACCGGCGAGCACGCCGGCGATCAACACGGTGAACGCCTTGTCGAGGTGGGCCCGGATCATCAGTACTCCCCGCAGGAGTCGTCAGGACCCGTTCAGCATGACCCGCAAAACCGCCCGAACTCTCATCTTTCCCCGAATACGGAAAAAGCTCGCACGGCACACACGGCGCGCGGGACGGGACACGCCGCCCCGGTCACCCGGACGAGACAGACCGGACGGCACCGGAGAACGGCACCCGGATCAGGCCCGGAACAAGCTCAGGGCAGCAGGGCCGAGGCGAGCGGGTGCACGGTCTCCTCGATCTCGTCGGCCACCCGACTGAAACACTGGTCGCCCCGGCCCCACGGATCGTCCAGGTCGTCGGAGTGCAGCGCAGTCGCACCCTGCCGCGCCGCGTCGACCGCCGCGACCAGGGCCACCCCCCGGGCGTACACGGCATCGGGGGTGGCCTGTGCCGGCGGCAGGGCGGCGGTGTCCACCGCGCCGAGCAGCCGGCCGAACTCCCCCAGCACGAAGGTGCGCCCGGCGGCGTCCGGGCGCAACGCCACCACGTACTCCTGCTGGTCGGCGGTGGCGGTGAGGACGAGGTCGGCGGCGTCGATCAGGTCGGAGCGGAGCTTGCGGGCGGCGAAACCCTCGACGTCGCCACCCCGGCCCAGCACCTGCCGGGCGGCGGGCGGGTTCATCTCCTCCCCCGCGTGCCAGCCGCCGGTGCCGGCGCTGTGGCTGTGCAGCAGCGCGTCCGAGCCGGCCGGGTCGACACCGAGCCGCCCCAGCCGCCCCCGGACGGCGAGCACCAGCAGCCGCTCGGCCATCGGGGACCGGCAGATGTTGCCCATGCAGACGTGCAGGACGGTGAACGGCGGCACTCAGGCTCCCCGCTCGTCGAGGATGTCCGGTGCCACCTCACGGAGCTGGTCCAGGTCGATCGCGCCGACCCGGAGCAGCCGGGGCACCTCACCGGTCAGGTCGACGATGGTGCTCGGCACCGGCTCGGGGCAGGCGCCGGCATCCAGGTAGACGCGCACCGAGTAGCTGAGCTGGTCGCGGGCCTCCTCGGCGGTCAGCGCGGCCGGCTGGCCCACCTTGTTGGCCGAGGCCACCGCCATCGGGCCGGTCTCCCGCAGCACCTCCAACGCCACCGGGTGCAGCGGCATCCGTACCGCCACCGTCCCGCTGGCGTCGCCCAGGTCCCAGGCGAGGCTCGGCGAGTGCTCCACCACGATGGTCAACGCCCCCGGCCAGAACGCCTCCACCAGGTCACGGGCCGCCTTGGGCAGCGAGAAGACCAGGCCGTCGAGGGTGTGCCGGGAGCCGATCAGCACCGGCGGCGCCGCCTGGCTGCCACCCCGCGCGTCGGAGAGGGCCCGCACCGCGTACGGGGTGAACGCGTCCGCGCCGATCCCGTAGACCGTGTCGGTGGGCAGAACGACCAGCTCGCCGTTCTTGACCGCCTCGATCGCCGCGGCGACACCGCGGTCCCGGTCGGCGGGCGACCGACAGTCGTAGAGCATCACGAGGAGCCAGTCTGCCACGCCGACGTCCGGACGTCGTGCGGGCCGTCCGACCCGCGGGACGCGGTGGCGAAACGGGGCCGGCCGGCCAGGTCCCGGTGCGCCCGCACCGCCGCGTACCGGCCGTCCGCGGCGAGCAGTGCCGGGACCGCCGCGCCGTGCGTGTCGTCGTGCTCGACGCCCAGGTCACCGCCGGGTCGCAGCAGCTCGGCCGCCCGGCGCAGCACCGGGCGGACCACGGCCAGCCCGTCCGCCCCGCCGAAGACCGCCTCGTCCGGGTCGTACCCGGCCACCTCCGGGGGAACCGCGACCGTACGCGGCACGTACGGCGGGTTGCACAGCAGCACGTCCACCGCGCCGACCAGGTCGGCGAGCAGCCCCGGGTCGGTGACGTCGGCGACCACCACCTCGACCGGCCGGTCCCCGGCGGCGGCCCGCTCGGCGGCGTTGCGCCGCAGCCAGGTCAGCGCGGCGGGGGACCGCTCCACCGCCACCACCCGGGCCGTCGGCACCTCCTGGGCCACCGCGAGCGCGATCGCCCCCGAGCCGCTGCACAGGTCGACCACCACCGGGTCCGGGCGGGTCGACGCCCGGTCGATCCCCCAGCCGGCCAGCAGCTCCGTCTCCGGGCGGGGCACGAAGACCCCCGGCCCCACCGCCAGCTCCAGGTGCCGGAAGCCGGCCCGGCCGGTCAGGTGCTGCAACGGCTCGCGGTCGGCCCGCCGGGCCACCAGCGCGTCGTAGCGGGCCCGCTGGGCGGGGGTGAAGCCGTCGGCCAGGGCGAGCCGGCCCCGGGGCACGTCCAGCACGTACGCGGCGAGCTGCTCCGCCTCGGCGCGGGCCGACGCCACCCCGGCGGCGGCGAGGGTACGGGCGGCGCGGGCCACCACGAGCGAGGGCCGCTCGCGTTCTGTCCCTTCGGACGGGTGGCGCGGAAGTGAGGTCACGACATAATCATGATGCGTCGTCGGCCGCGCCACGAGTGGGTGTGGGCCCCCGCGTCGACCCGGCGGCGAGGCCGACGGTCCGGACGCGCACCGACAGGAGGTTCGCCAGGTGGGGTGGCTCGACCGGGTCGATGACCAGGTTGACTCCCTGACGCATGCCCGCCACCTCCAGGAGGCCAGCCGATCGGCCGAGGCGGTCGGGGTCCTCGACCGGGTGCTGCGCACCACCGCCGATCCGTACACCAGGGCCGACGCCCTGGTGCAGCGGCTCTGCGCGTTGATCAATCTCGGCCGGACGGCCGAGTTCACCAGGGCCATCGAAGAGGCCTCCGGGGCCGTCCGGGACCTCCCCGAGCCCTACCTGCACGGGCACCTCAACGCACTGGCCGCGCTCGCCGCGCACCACCAGGGCGCGCTGGACCGCTGCGTCATGCACCTGGTCCGGGCGGCCCGCGCGCTCGGCGCCGCGGAGGACCGGGACCGGGACACCGCCTGGGGCTGGCACGACCTGGCGATGGCCTACTCCTACCTCAGCTTCCACGGCCATGCGCTCGGCGCGATCGAGCGGGCCCGCCAGCACGGTGCCGCCGCCGGCATCCCCGAGGAGACCTTCGCCGCCCCGGGCATCCGACTGCGCAACGCCGTCGCGCTGGACCACAACGGCGACAGCGACGGCTGCCTGCGGGTGCTCCGCGACATCGCGGCCGACCTGGCGCGCTTCGCCTCCGACGGCCGGGCCGACCGGCTTCGACCGAGCAGCCTCGCCGCGTACGGCTACGCGGCGGTCCGCCGGGCGGCGCTCGGCGACCCGGGTCCGGTCGGCCCGGAGCCGGCCCGGCTGCTCGACCACAGCGGGGACAGCGCCCGGGCCCGGGACATGCGCCAGCTCGGCCACGTCTGCCTGGCGGTCGCCGACGGACGCCCGATCGAGGCGATCACCCGACTGGACTCGGCCCGGGTGTCGGCCGAGACGCTCGGCGCGGCGGAACCGTCCCGGCTGCGCAGCATCGCCTTCTCCCGGGCCGGCGACCACGCCGCCGCGCACCGCGCCGACCGGATGGCGTTCCGGCTGGCCGGGCAGCGCAACGACCGGTTGCGGGACGTCTACATCGACGGCATCGCGGCCCGGATCGACCACGAGGAGATGCGCCGGGAGGCGGCCCGCTACGAGGGCGAGGCACTGACCGACCCGCTGACCGGGCTGGCCAACCGGCGTCAGTTGGAGCGGCACATCGGCTCGGTGGTGTCCCGGGGCGAGCGGGTGGTGATCGGCGTCTGCGACCTGGACGGCTTCAAGGCGGTCAACACCACCCACGGCCACCACTCCGGTGACCTGGTGCTGCAACGGATCGCCGGAGTGATCAACCGGGTGATGCGCCGCGGCGACTTCGTGGCCCGCTACGGCGGCGACGAGTTCGTGGTGGTGCTCTCCGGGGCCGGCATGACCGAAGCGGCCGAGGTGGCCCGCCGGATCGACGCGGCCGTGCGCACCGAGGACTGGGAGTCGCTGGTCCCCGGCACGCCGGTCGGGGTCAGCATAGGCTTCGCCGAGGTCGACGGCAGCGGCGGCGGCACCGCGGTACGCGACGCCCTCGGCACCGCGTTCGAGATCGCCGACCGGGAGATGCTGCGGGCCAAGACCCGCTCCCGCGCCGGCTGACCCGGCCGGGTCGCGGGTCGGTCAGCGGCGGGTCAGCTCGGTGTCGCCGGCGAGGCGGGCGGCGCGGTCGGCCTCGGTGAGGGCGTCGAGGACGCCGTCCAGCTCCCCGGCGAGGGCCAGGTCGAGGTTGTACGCCGTGTAGCCGATCCGGTGGTCGGTGATCCGGTTCTGCGGGTAGTTGTAGGTGCGGATCCGCTCCGAGCGGTCCACGGTGCGCACCTGCGCCCTGCGGGCGTCCGAGGCGGCGGCGTCGGCCTGCTCCTGGGCCACCGCCAGCAGCCGGGCCCGCAGGATGCGCATCGCCTGCTCGCGGTTCTGCAGCTGGGACTTCTCGTTCTGGCAGGAGACCACCACACCGGTCGGCAGGTGGGTGATCCGTACCGCCGAGTCGGTGGTGTTCACCGACTGCCCGCCCGGCCCGGACGAGCGGAACACGTCGATCCGCAGCTCGTTCGGGTCGATGCTGACGTCGACGTCCTCGGCCTCGGGCAGCACCAGCACGCCTGCCGCGCTGGTGTGGATGCGGCCCTGCGACTCGGTGACCGGGACCCGCTGGACCCGGTGCACGCCGCCCTCCCACTTGAGCCGGGACCAGACGCCGTTGCCGCCCTCCGGCACGCCCTTGGTCTTGATCGCCAGCGAGACGTCCTTGACCCCACCGAGGTCGGAGTCCTGCGCGTCGATCACCTCGGTCAGCCAGCCGTGCCGCTCGGCGTACCGGGTGTACATCCGCAGCAGGTCACCGGCGAAGAGCGCCGACTCCTCGCCACCCTCCCCGGCCTTGATCTCGATGATCACGTCCTTGGCGTCGTGCGGATCCCGCGGGATCAGCAGCTCGGCCAGCCGCTCCTCGAGCGCCGGCACGGTCACCGCGATCGACTCCGCCTCCTCGGCGAAGGCCGGCTCCTCGGCCGCCAGCTCCCGGGCCGCGACCAGGTCGGCACGGGCCTGTTCCAGCTCACCCGCGGCCTTGTGCAGCGGGACCAGCTCGGCATAGCGGCGACCGACCCGGCGGGCGGTGTTCTGGTCGGCGTGGATGGCCGGGTCGGCCAGCCGCTTCTCCAGTTCGGCGTACTCGTCGAGGAGGGCGGCCAGGCGCTCGCTGCTCATACGGGGTGTACTCCTTCGACGGGTTCCCCGCGGAAGAACCGGGGACGGAGGTGGCAAGTAGGCGGAACGGACGAACGCCCGCGTCCGGCACGGGGCCGGACGCGGGCGTCGTCGGTGGAGCTACTTGGCCTTCTTCGCCTGAACCTTGGCGTACTTCTGCTGGAACTTGGCGACCCGGCCGGCGGTGTCGAGGACGCGCTGCTTGCCGGTGTAGAACGGGTGGCAGGCGCTGCAGGTCTCGACGCTGATCGTCCCGCCCTTGGCGGTGCTGCGGGTCGTGAAGGAGCTGCCGCAGGAGCACTTGACCTCGGTGGTCACGTACTCCGGGTGGATGTTGGGCTTCATGTCGCCTCGGTCCTTTCGTCAGGTGGTCGCCGGGTCGCCGCTGATCCCCCGCCGCCTGGTGCGCGACGGACTCGGGCGTGAACCGGAACCGGTGGCCGATTGACCAGTGTGCCATGGGCGTGAGCCGACCCGGCGAGCGGGCCGCACGATCGGTCCGGCAGTGGTAACGCCTGCCCACCGGGCCGCATTCCCGCCGTCCCGGCCCACATTCCTCGACCGGCCTGCCGGCCCCGCGCGCGGCCCGCGTCGGCGGGGTCGGGGGCCGGCCGGGTCGGCGGACGCGGCCCGGCCGGGTCGGCGGCGGGACGGAAACCGGTCCGGCCGGACCGGGCGGGCTCCTCCCCCAGGTTCAGGAGCCCGCCCGATAGGGCGGCCGGGCGGCGGACGCCTCCCCAGGTCCTCCTCCGCCGCCCACCGGTGGGCACGCCCCGGCCGGATCGACCGCGAACCCGCGAACCCGCCTACCCCAGTCAACCCGGCTACGCACAGAATTTTCAAGAGCTGCCAGTCCCATCGAAGGAAAAGTTCACCAGCAGCAATCCCCAGCCAGTGCGAATCCGGGTACGACGAAGGGCACGGCCGCTGCGGCCGTGCCCTTCGTGGCGGTCTTCACCCGGGTGGGGTCACTCCCCCGGTGTCGACTTGGCGATCTGCATCAGGAACTCGATGTTGGTGCGGGACTGCTTGAGCCGGTCGATCAGCAGATCCAGCGCCGCCTGCGAATCCAGCGAGTGCAGCACCTTGCGGAGCTTGTGGATGATCGCCAATTCCTCCGGCGCGAACAGGACCTCCTCCTTGCGCGTACCGGAGGGGTTGATGTCGATCGCCGGGAAGACCCGCTTGTCGGCGATCTTCCGGTCCAGCTTCAACTCGGCGTTGCCGGTGCCCTTGAACTCCTCGAAGATGACCGTGTCCGCCATGGACCCGGTCTCCACCAACGCGGTGGCGAGGATGGTCAGCGAGCCGCCGTTCTCGATGTTGCGGGCCGCACCCAGGAACCGCTTCGGCGGGTAGAGCGCCGTGGAGTCGATACCACCGGACATGATCCGGCCGGAGGCCGGCGCCGCCAGGTTGTACGACCGACCGAGCCGGGTCACCGAGTCGAGCAGTACGACCACGTCGTGGCCCAGCTCGACCAGGCGCTTGGCCCGCTCGATCGCCAACTCGGCGATCGTGGTGTGGTCCTGCGGCGGACGGTCGAACGTGGCCGCGATGACCTCGCCCTTCACCGACCGCTGCATGTCGGTGACCTCTTCCGGCCGCTCGTCCACCAGCACCACCATCAGGTGGCACTCCGGGTTGTTCCGGGTGATGGCGTTCGCGATGGCCTGGAGCACCATCGTCTTGCCCGCCTTGGGCGGCGACACGATCAGCGCCCGCTGCCCCTTGCCGATGGGCATCACCAGGTCGATCACCCGGGTGGTGAGGATGTGCGGCTCGGTCTCCAGCCGCAGCCGTTCCTGCGGGTAGAGCGGCGTGAGCTTGTAGAACTCGGGACGGCGACGGGCCTCGTCGGGCTCCATGCCGTTGATGGTGTCCAGCCGGACCAGCGGGTTGTACTTGTCCCGCCGCTGGTCGCCACTGCCGCCGCTGTCCCGGGCGGCACGGACGGCGCCGGTGATCGCGTCACCCCGGCGCAGGCCGTGCTTCTTGATCTGCGACATCGAGACGTAGACGTCGTTCGGACCGGCCAGGTAGCCGGTGGTCCGGACGAAGGCGTAGTTGTCGAGCACGTCGATGATGCCGGCGACCGGCACCAGCACGTCGTCCTCGCTGACCTGCGGCTCGCGACCGCCGCCGCTGTCCGTCCCGCCCTCGATCCGGTCGCCCCGACCACGCCGACGGTCCCGGAACCGGCTGCGTCGGCCCCGCCGACCGCCACCCTCGCCGTCGTCGTCCGGATCGTCACGGTTGTCGCGGCTGTCGCGCTGACCCCGATCGCTGCCGCGGTCGCCCCGGTCGTTGCGGTCCGCCCGCTCACCTCGGTCGTTGCGGTCACCCCGGTCGTTGCGGTCACCCCGGTCGTTGCGATCGGCCCGGTCGCTGCCCACCCGCTCGGCCCGGTCGTTACCGGCCCGCTCGCCACGGTCGTTACCCGTGCGGTCGCTACCGGTACGGCCGGCCCGGTCGTTGTCCGCCCGCTCGGCCCGGTCGTTACCGGCCCGCTCGGCCCGGTCACTGCCCGCCCGCTCGGCCCGGTCGTTACCGGCCCGCTCGCCGCGCTCGGCCCGGTCGACGCCGGCCCGCTCGCCACGGTCCCGACCGCCGCGCGCCTCGGGACGCTCACCGGTCTCGACCGGCGCCTCCTCGGTCCGGCTCTCGACGGTCCGGCTCTCGACGGTCCGCGTCTCGGCAGCCGGCCGCGCCTCGGCGGTGCTGGCCCGGCTGCGCCGGGTCCGGGTCCGACCCTCGGTCTCACCGGTGGCGGCAGGGGCCGCCGACGCCGGCTCGGGGGCCCGCTCCGGGGTCACCTCGGCGCGCACCTCCTCCCGGACGGGGGCAGCCGCAGCAGCCACCTCGGCCCGCGGTCGAGGGGTGCCGGTCGCGGCGCCGCCCTGCTGCCGCTCGGAGATCGCGCTGATCAGCTCGCCCTTGCGCATGCGGGCGGTCCCGGAGATGCCGAGCGACGCGGCCAGGCTCTGCAGCTCCGGCAGCAGCATCGCCGACAGACCGGTACCGCTGCGCCGACGGCGGGCGGGGGCGGCGGTGGTGGCATCGCCAGCGACGTTGGAAACATCCGACGTCACGTCGGTGGTGTCGCTCAATGGATTCCTTCCCTCGATAGGCCGGGACTGCCCGGGATCGACAAGCAAGGTGGCCGGGCGGCCTCGGTGCACCCGCCTCGCATGACGCGTCGCGGGAGTCTGTGGCACAGCAGCCGGGCGGTTTCCCAACTCACCAACGTCGGTGAGCAGGTCTCGCCGTCTGCGGCGACCTGCGGAAACTGCGGTGCGGCGTGGGCCTTTGGCAGGGGTGACGGGCTGACCGCCGAGAGCTTCGGGGTGCGCCGACCCGCAGAGAGATCGCGTGCTTTCGCGGCTGTGCTGAGTCTAGAGCGTAATCAACTCTTCCGACCTGCGGCAACAGGGTCCCGCTCGGCGTGTCCCAGTCTACCCCGTACGACCGTCGCTCCGCGCACCTCTACCGGCAACCGCCAGACTTCCCATTCTGTTCCCGGCACTAACCCGTCGGGCGGCCCGTCGAACGCCAGCACCGTCGGGCCAGCCCCACTGACCACAGCGGCCACACCGGCCGCACGCAGCTCGCTGACCAGGGCCGCAGTCTCCGGCATTCCCGCCGCACGGTAATTCTGGTGCAGCCGGTCGACGGTGGCCGGCAGGAGCAACGCAGGCTCGGCGGTCAACGCGTGCACCAGCAACGCCGACCGGCCCGCGTTCAGGGCCGCGTCCGCGTGCGGCACGGTCGCCGGCAGCGCCGCCCGCGCGGTGGCCGTCAACCCCCGCTCGGCCGGCACGAAGACAGTGGGCCGTACCCCGGCGGCGACCGGCAGCGAGACCGCCCGGCCGCCGGTCGGCTCGGTCCAGGCGATGGTGAACCCGCCGAGCAGGCAGGGGGCGACATTGTCCGGATGGCCCTCGATCTCGGCGGCCAGCCGCAGCACCGCGTCGTCGTCGAGCCGCTGCCCGCCGTCGGTGACCAGCGCGCGGGCCAGCAGCACCCCGGCCACGATCGCCGCCGAGGAGGAGCCCAGGCCACGGGCCTGCGGAATCCGGTTGACGCATTCCAGCGCCAGCCCCGGCGGCTGCCCACCGAGCTGGTCGAAGGCGGCCCGCATGGCGACCACCACCAGGTGCCGGTCGTCCGGCGGCAGCTCGCCGGCGCCCTCGCCGGTCACCGCCACCCGGACACCGGCCGGGGTCACCTCGGCGGCCACGTCGTCGTGCAGGGCGAGGGCCAGCCCGAAGGCGTCGAACCCGGGGCCCAGGTTGGCACTGGTCGCGGGCACCCGCACCCGCACCGGCCCGGAGGCGAAAGTCGTCGGCACCGGCTCATGCTAGGGCCCGGGACCGACGTCGCGCCTGCTCGCCCGGACGGTGGGACTGGATCACCTCGGTTAGCCTGACGCCGACCCCACCGCCGGCCGGGAGGCCACATGGAGATGTTCGGTTACCGACTCGTGCAGCTGCTGGGCCACCTGCCCGTGCTGCTGACGCTGCTCGCCGTCCTGGTGGTCGCCGCCACCGCCCGCCGCCGGCTGCCCGGTCGGGCCCGGTCGTTGCTGCTCGCCGGGGCCGCCCTACTGCTGTTGCTGGAACTGCTCAGCACCGCCTGGGTGGCAGCCCTGCCGGAGCTGATCCGGTCGCGCTCGCTCCCCGGCGGGATGCGGCAGTTCGAGCTGTGGAACCTCACCGTCAGCGTGGTCGGCTGGCTCGGCTACCCCGTCGGCCTGGGCCTCGTCGTCGCCGCCGTGTTCGTCGGCCGCGCCGCGTCCCCCACGCCCGGCCATCCGTGGGGCACCTGGACGCCCCCGGCTGGCGGGACACCCACCGGCGCCGCCGCCGGTGGCCCACCACCCGGATTCGCCGCCGGCCATCCGGCCACCAGCCACCCTGCCGTCGGCCACCCTGCCCCAGGTCCGACGGTGCCGGGCCAGGCCGCCGCTGCCCGGGGCGGGAGCGACAGTCCGCCGACCGTCCCGCCGCAGGTCGACCGCCCCGACTGAGCAGCGTCCGGCGGTTCAGCGAGCGGGCAGCGGGTCCGGGTCGGCGGCCGGGCCGGTGAGCGAGAGCCGGCGGGTGGCGATCCGCCAGCCGACCGCGTACACCAGGGTGACCAGGCCGCAGCCGGCGAGCACCACCCGCTCGTCCACCCGGTCGACCACGCCGGCGACCACCAGCTGGCTGACCGAGATCGCCAGGGTGGCAAGCATCATGTCGGTGGCGAACACCCGGCCCCGCAGCCGGTCGGGCACCTCACCCTGGAGGGCGAAGTTCGACAGCACCCAGTTGCTGCCGCCACCGAAGTGGGCCACGAAGACCAGCACCACCACCAGCGGGAACCAGGGTGTCACCGCCGCGCCCAGGTAGGCCAGCCCGTACAGGGACATCGACAGGGCCAGGCCGGGCAGCAGCCAGGCCCGGTTGGTCAACACCCGGCTCATCAGGATCGGCCCGACCAGCGCCCCCGCCCCGCGCGCCGCGAAGAGCAGACCGGTGCCGACCGGCCCCACCCCGTAGAGGGCGGCCAGCAAGGGGAAGACGGTCAACACTCCGTTGCCCAGCCCCACCGCCGACTTCACCGTGACCAGCGCCAGCACCCGGGGCCGGTGCCGGATGTGGCCCAACGCCTCGCGGATCGCCGTCCAGGTGCGCGGCGTCGACCGGTCGGGCTCCCGGGCCGCCTGCAACGGCCGGCGGATCAGCGCTGCCAGGCCCGCCGCCAGCACCAGGCCGACCGCACCCACCCAGAAGCAGGCGTACGGCCCGACCGCCGCGCTCAACACCCCACCGAGGGACGCGCCGACCACGGTCATCGTCCCCCAGGCGGACCCGGCCACGGCGTTGCCCGCGGCCAGGTCGGCCGGGTCGAGCACATTGGGCAGGGCGGCCTGCGCCGACGGCGAGTAGAACGCCTTGCCGACCGCCACCAGCGTGATCGCCGCCATGGCCAGCCAGGCCGTGCCGGCGTCGCGGACGCCGAGCAGCAGCAGCACACCGAGCAGCGTCACGCCGTTCGCGGCCATCATGACCTTCCGGCGGTCGAACCGGTCGGCGATGGTCCCGGTGTACGGCAGCAGCAGCGCCAGCACCCCGGTGTCCAGGGCCAGCACCAGGGCACCCCAGACGCCACTGCCTGTCAACTGCGGCAGCAGCACCAGCAGCGGCACCATGACGAACCAGTCGGCACCGAAGACCACCAGCTCGGCCAGGAAGAGGTTGCGGAAGTCCCGGTTGCGGACCAGGACCGAGAGCGGAGAGGACACGTACCCGGACCCTACCCGCCGGCTCGCGGCACTGCCGTTCGGCTCAGCAGCCGGGAGACCGTGACGAAGGTGTAGCCACGGGCCCGCAGACCGCTGATCATCGCGTCCAGCCCGCGCAGCGCCACCTGCCGGTTCTCCGACCCCGCGTCGTGGGCGAGCAGGATGGTGCCGGGCACGACGTCGGCCACGATCCGCCGGGCGTGTCCGGCCGGGTCGTCCGGGAACTCGCCCTCCACCATCTGCAGCGACCAGAGCACGACGCGGTAGTCGAGACGTACGGCGGCGTGCAGCACCCCGCCGCCCAGGTGCCCGTACGGGGGCCGGACCAGCCGGGGCGGCACCCCGGCGACCTCGGTGATGGCCTCGTGCGACCGGCGCAGGTCGTCGTGTACGGCGGGGGCGGACAGCCGTGCCAGATCCCGGTGCCGCCAGCTGTGGTTGCCCACCTCGTGCCGGGTCAACCGGCCCCGGATCAGGTCGGCGTGCCGACGCACCCGTGTGCCGACCAGGAAGAATGTCGCCGGCACCGCGTGCCGGTCCAGGATGTCCAGTACGGTCGGCGTCCACCGGGGCAGCGGGCCGTCGTCGAAGGTCAGCGCGACCAGTCGCTCGGTGGTCGGCACGTGCCACACCACCTGGAGCCCACCCGAGCCGACGTCCTGTCGCCGGTTGCCGACCGTGGCGCTGGCCGGGCCGGCGGAGAGCGGCAGGTGCCGGTCGGCGAGCCACGTCCCCTGCGACATCCCGGCGGCGCCCAACGTGACGCCCCCGACCAGCAGCGCCCCGCCGCCCAGCAGCCGCCGTCGGCCCCACCGCCCGCCGCCCGGGTCGGCCGTCTCCGGCCCGCTCCGCGCCATCACCCAGGGTGGATCGACGATGACCGAAAGTAGATGAACACAGGGTGACCGTACCCGTCGGCCGGCCCGATGTCCCGGGCCCGGCCCGACGCGATGTCACCGGCCCGGCCCGACGCGATGTCACCGGCCCGGCCCGACGCGCGCCGGGCCGGCGCCCCCGGGACCGAAGAGGACGCGCCCCCGGCCGGTGACCCCGGACCGGGGGCGCGTCGTGACGCGACTGTCGCGCCGAAGGCGACCCGAGGCGCTATTCGGCAGGCGGCAGCGGTGACCGGCGGCTCTTCGGCAGCCGCAGCACCTCGAACTGGTCGGTGCCGTCCACCAGCGCGGCCGACGGCGTCGGCCGGGCCGGCGTCTCGGCCGACGCCTCGGCGGCCGGGGCACCCACCGGGGCCGACACCTCGGCGTCCCGGTCGGCGGGCTTCCCGGTCGGCTCGTCGCCGTCGGTGGGGCTGCCCCGCCGGCCGGCCCGCCGCTCACGAAGCGACTCCTTGGTGCGCTCCACCATCGTGTAGAGGGTCGGCACCAGGACCAGGGTGAGCAGGGTGGAGCTGAGCAGGCCACCGATCACCACCACCGCGAGCGGCTGGGAGATGAAGCCACCCTCCCCGGTCAGCCCGAGGGCCATCGGTAGCAGCGCGAAGATGGTGGCCACAGCGGTCATCAGGATCGGCCGCAGCCGTCGCCGACCGCCCTCGACCACCGCCTCGGTGATGCCCATCCCCTGCGCCCGGTACTGGTTGACCAGGTCCAACAGCACGATCGCGTTGGTCACCACGATGCCGACCAGCATGAGCACGCCGATCAGCGCCGGCACGCCCAACGGGGTCCCGGTGACCAGCAGCAGACCGATCGCGCCGGTCGCCGCGAACGGGATCGAGATCAGCAGGATCAGCGCCTGGGTGATGCTCCGGAACGTCGCCACCATGATCAGGAAGACGATCGCGATCGCGGCCAGCACAGCCAGGCCCAGGTCACCGAAGGCGTCCTCCTGCTGGGCGCTCGCCCCGCCGACGGCGATCGTCGCCCCCGGCACGTCCAGGTCGTCCAGCCGCTTCTTGAGCTCGGTGGTGGTCGCGCCGAGGTTCGAGCCGGTGGCCGTACCGGTCACCGACACGCTGCGCTCACCGTCGATCCGGGTCACCTGCTGCGGTCCCTCACCCCGGGTGACGTCGGCGATGTCGTCGAGCTTGACCGGGCCCACCGGCAGCGCCCGCAACTGCTCCTCGGTCAGCGGCGGGACGGCAGTGGTCCGCAGCACGACGTCCTGCTGACCACCGTCGAGGGTCACCCGGCCCAGCGGGCTGCCCCGGTACGCCTGCGACACCAACTGCCCGACCGCGGCCTCGCTGAGCCCCACCCGGGCGGCGGCCAACCGGTCGACGGTGACGTCGACCCGGGGCACCCGGTCGGCCAGGCTGGTGGCGACGTCCTCGACCCCGGGGGTGCCCGCCATCGCGGCCCGGACCTGGTCGGCCGCCCGGTTCAGGGTGTCGGTGTCGGCGGCCTGGACGACCACCTCCAGCTGGTTGCCCGAGGCGCCCCCCTGCCCGCTGTCGAAGCTCAGCTCGCCCGCCGCGGAGCCGAGCCCGTCGAACTCCCGGCGGAGGACCTGCTTCATCTCCTTGGCGTCGGTATCGCCGCCGAGCGCCACCGACCAGCGGGCGGTGTTGTTGCCGCCACCGGCCAGCCACGGCTGGTCGTTCCCGCCCGCGCTGACCTGGTAGGTCTCGACCCCGTCGGTACGCCCCAGCACCCCCTCCACCAGGCGGGCCGCCTGGTCGGTGGCGGCCAGCCCCGACCCGGCCGGCAGCTTCTGGCTGATGCTCAGGGTGTCCTGGCCGGAGTCGTCGAGGAAGTTGGTCTCCAGCTTCTGGGCCAGGCCGAAGGTGCCGAACAGCAGCAGGATGCCCACCGCAACGGTGATCCACCGGGTCCGGCGGGTCCGGGTGGCGAACCCGATCGCCGGCAGGTACGCCCGCTGCAACGGGCTGCGCAGTTCCTTCTCCTCGGCGGCCCGGCGGACCGCCTCGTCCGCCCCGTCGCGCGGCGGCTTGAGGAACCAGTAGGCCAGCACCGGGATCACCGTCAGCGACACCAGCAGCGAGGCGAGCAGGGCCACCGTGACGGTGATCGCGAACGGCGCGAAGAGCTGCCCCACGAAGCCGCCCACCAGGGCGATCGGCGCGAACACCGCGACCGTGGTGAGGGTCGACGCGGTGACCGCCCCGGCCACCTCGCGGACGGCGGTGACTATCGCCTCCCGCTTCGGCTCGCCGTACTCCAGGTGGCGTTTGATGTTCTCCAGGACCACGATCGAGTCGTCCACCACCCGCCCGACCGCGATGGTGAGCGCGCCCAGGGTGAGCAGGTTGAGCGAGTAGTCGCCGATCCAGAGGGCGAGCAGCGCCACCACCACCGACAGCGGGATGGAGACCGCGGTGACCAGGGTGGACCGGACGGAGAGCAGGAAGACCAGGATCACCACGACCGCCATCAGCAGGCCGAGCAGCCCCTCGGTGGTCAGGCTCTCGATCGACTTCTCCACGAACGGGGCCTGGTCGAACACGATGGTCAGCTCGGCACCGGAGGCGGACCGCAGGTCGTCCAGCCGGTCCCGGATGTCGTGCGAGATCCGTACGGCGTTGCCGTCCTGGGCGGCCGTGACCTGGACCCCGATGCTCTCCCTGCCGTTGGTCCGGGTGAGCGCGGTGGCCGGGGCGAGCTGCTGCTCGACTGTCGCCACATCGCCGAGCCGGACCGGGGCGGTCTTGGGCGCGGTCGAGGTGAGCGCGATGCCGCGCAGCTCGTCGAGGGTGGTGACCGGGGCCCCCACCTGCACCGGCAGCGCGCTGCTGCCGTCCACGACCGCACCGGCCGGGACGGCGATGCCGTTGGTCTTCAGCGCGGTGGCGATCGCGGTCGGGCTCAGCTTCGCGGCGGCGAACTTCGCCGGGTTCGGCACGATCGTCACGACCTGGTCGCGGGTGCCGGTCACGGCGACCGTGCGGACGCCGTCGATCCCCTCCAGCTCGGGTACGACGGTGTCGCGCAGCTTGTCGGCGAGCGCCTGCTCGTCACCGCCACCGGTGGCGGCCAGCACCACGGCCGGCAGGTCGTCGGTGCTGCCGGTGATGACCTGCGGGTCCACCTCGTCGGGCAGCTGCGCGTCGACCCGGCTCAGCGCGGTCTGCATCTTGTTGGCCACGTCGTCGATGTCGGTGCCGAAGACGAACTCCACAGCGATCGTCGCCGACCCCTCCCGCGAGGTGGAGGTGACCTTCTCCAGCCCGGGGATGCTCTGCAGGCTGTTCTCGATCGGCTCGGTGACCTGCGCCTCGACGATCTCCGGCGAGGCACCCGGATAGACCGCGACGACGAACGCGCCGGGGAACTCCAGCGACGGCAGGAGCTGCTGCTTGAGCGAGGGGACGGCGAACGCCCCGAACGCCGCGGTCACCACCGCGATCAGGGCGACGAGCCCCCGGTTGGCGAGGCTGGATCTGGCGAGCAGCGACATCGGCGTGGCTCACTCCTGGGAGAGGGGACAGGCATGGGAAAGTCTGCCCGACCCGGTCTCCCCCGCCCCGCACGGGGTGGCCACCCGCCCCGCCGGGGTCGACAGGGCGGGCAGGGTGGGATCACACCAGGTCGAGGGAGCGGGCGGCGGTCAGCGCGTCGTTGGCGATGGTGATCGGCGCGGGGGCGGTGGAGATGGCCCACTCCGGGTCCTTCAGGCCGTGGCCGGTGACCGTGCAGACCACCGTGCCGCCGGCCGGGACCTGACCCGCCGCGCCCTGCTGGAGCAGGCCCGCCACGCTGGCCGCGCTGCCCAGCTCGACGAAGACCCCCACCTCCCGGGCGAGCAGCCGGTAGGCCGCGAGGATCTCCCGGTCGGTCACCGCGGCGATCAGCCCCTGCGAGGCGTCCCGGGCGTCGAGCGCCTTGGTCCAGCTCGCCGGGTTGCCGATCCGGATGGCGGTGGCGATGGTCGACGGCTCCGGCACCACCTGACCGCTGACGATCGGGGCCGCCCCGGCGGCCTGGAAGCCGTACATCTTCGGGGCGCGGGTGGCGTTGCCGGCCCGCAGGTCCTCCGAGTAGCCCATCCAGTAGGCGGAGATGTTGCCGGCGTTGCCGACCGGCAGGCAGTGGATGTCGGGGGCGTCACCGAGCGCCTCGACGATCTCGAAGGCGGCCGTCTTCTGGCCGTGCAGCCGGTCCGGGTTGACCGAGTTGACCAGGGCCACCGGGAAGTCCTGGGCGAGCTTCGAGGCCAGCGCAAGGCAGTCGTCGAAGTTGCCCTGCACCTGGAGGAGCTTCGCACCGTGCACGAGCGCCTGGGCCAGCTTGCCCAGCGCGATCTTGCCCTGCGGCACCAGCACCGCGCAGGTGATCCCGGCCCGCGCGGCGTACGCGGCGGCGGAGGCGCTGGTGTTGCCGGTGGAGGCGCAGATGATCGCCTTGTCGCCGGCCTCGACCGCCTTGGAGACCGCGACCGTCATGCCCCGGTCCTTGAACGAGCCGGTCGGGTTGGCCCCCTCGACCTTCAGGTAGACGTCGGCGCCGAGCCGGGCGGAGAGCGCCGGCGCGGGAAGCAGCGGGGTGTTCCCCTCGTGCAGGGTGACCACGGGCGTGGCGTCGGTGACCGGCAGCCGGTCCCGGTACGTCTCGATCAGACCCCGCCACATGTCGCTCTCCTCGCCTCTGCCCGCCCCGGCCGTGCCGGAAGCCCCTGCCAGCCTGGACCAGCCTCGCCGATCACCCCTCGGCACACCCACCGGAAACCATCAGGCGAGACGCCGGGTCACGCCCCGCCCTCGACCCGCAGCACGCTGGCCACCGAGCGGACGATGTCCAGCCCGCGCAGCTCCCGTACCGTCGCGGCGAGCGCGGCGTCCGGGGCGACGTGGGTGACGATGACCAGGTCGGCGTCCTCACCCCGACCGGCCGGACCGCCGCCGGCCGGGCCCTGCCGGACGGTGGCGATGGAGACGTCGTGCCGGGCGAACACCCCGGCCACCGCCTGGAGCACGCCCGGCCGGTCCACCACGTCGAGGCTGATGTGGTAGCGGGTCAGCGCCTCGCCCATCGGCCGGACCGACAGGTCGGCGTACGCGGACTCGCTTGCCGCGAACGCCCCGGCGAGCCGGTTGCGGGCCACCGCGACCACGTCACCGAGGACCGCGCTGGCGGTCGGCGCGCCACCGGCACCCCGGCCGTAGAACATCAGCTGCCCGGCCGCCTCGGCCTCGACGAAGACCGCGTTGAACGCGTCGCCGACGCTGGCCAGCGGGTGGGTCAGCGGGATCATCGCGGGGTGCACCCGGACGCTCACCGTCTCCCGGCCGGCCGGGTCGACGCCCCGGGCGGCGATGCAGAGCAGCTTGATGGTGCAGCCCATCGCCTTGGCGCTGGCCATGTCGGCGACCGTCACCTCGGTGATGCCCTCGCGGTGCACGTCGGCGGCGGTGACCCGGGTGTGGAAGGCGAGCGAGGCCAGGATGGCGGCCTTCGCGGCGGCGTCGAAGCCCTCCACGTCGGCGGTCGGGTCGGCCTCGGCGTAACCCAGCTCGGTCGCCTCGTCCAGCGCTTCGGCGAAGCCGGCGCCGGTGGCGTCCATCGCGGAGAGGATGAAGTTGGTGGTGCCGTTGACGATGCCGGTGACCCGGTTGATCCGGTCGCCGTGCAGCGACTCGCGCAGCGGACGCAGCAGCGGGATCGCCCCGGCGACGGACGCCTCGTAGAAGAGGTCGGCCCCGCCCTCGGCCGCCGCGTCGTGCAGGGCCGCGCCGTCCTCGGCGAGCAGCGCCTTGTTGGCGGTGACCACGCTCTTGCCGGCGCGCAGCGCCTCCACCAGCCAGGTCCGCGCCGGTTCGATGCCGCCGACCACCTCGACGACCACGTCCACGTCGTCGCGTTTGATCAGGCCGAGCGGGTCGGTGGTGAACAGCGCCGGGTCGACGGGGAGGTCACCCCGGGCCCGGCCGACCCGGCGTACGGCGATGCCGGCGATCTCCAGCGGAGCGCCGATCCGGGCGGCCAGGTCGGCGGCCTGCGTGTGCAGCAGCCGGACCACCTCGCTACCTACCGTTCCGCAGCCGAGCAGGGCCAAGCGCACAGGTGACGTCATCCCACATCCAAAGCGAGCAGGTCTTCTTCGGTCTCCCGTCGAACGATCAGCCGGGCTCGGCCGTCACGCACCGCGACCACCGGGGGTCGGGGCACATGGTTGTAGTTGCTGGCCATGCTGCGGCAGTACGCTCCCGTGCCGGGGACCGCGACAAGATCTCCGGGCTGCACGTCGGCGGGCAGGAATTCATCCTTCACCACGATGTCCCCGGACTCACAGTGCTTTCCCACCACGCGGGCCAGCAGCGGCGCGGCGGTCGAGGCCCGGCCGGCTAGGGTCGCCGAGTACGACGCGTCGTAGAGGGCGGTCCGGATGTTGTCGCTCATCCCCCCGTCCACGCTCACGTACGTCCGCAGCCCGTCCACGTCCTTGACGGTGCCGACCGTGTAGAGGGTGAGGACGGCGGGGCCGACGATGGCCCGGCCCGGCTCGATCGACAGGTGCGGTACGGCCAGGTTCTCCGCCGCGCACTCCGAGTCGACGATCTTGCGGAGCCGCTTGGCCAGCTCGTCCGGCGTGGCCGGGTCGTCCTGGGTGGTGTAGGCGATGCCGAACCCGCCGCCCAGGTCCAGCTCGGGCAGCTCCACCCCGCGGGCGTCGCGGATCTGCGCCTGGAGGGCGAGCACCCGGCGGGCGGAGACCTCGAAGCCGCTGGTGTCGAAGATCTGCGAGCCGATGTGCGAGTGCAGCCCCCGCAGGTCCAGCACACCCTCGTCGATGACCTTGAAGGCGGCTGCGGCGGCGGCCCCACCGGCCAGCGAGAAGCCGAACTTCTGGTCCTCGTGGGCGGTGGCGATGAACTCGTGGGTGTGCGCCTCCACCCCGACGGTGACCCGGATCAGCACGCCGGGGCGGACCCCGCGCTCCCGGGCCAGCGCGGTGAGCCGGTCGATCTCGGTGAACGAGTCGAGGATGATCCGCCCCACCCCGGCGTCCAGCGCCCGGGTCAGCTCGGTGACCGACTTGTTGTTGCCGTGGAAGCCGATCCGGTCCGCCGGCATACCGGCCGACAGCGCGGTGGCCAGCTCGCCGCCGGTGCAGACGTCCAGGTGCAGACCCTCCTCGGCGATCATCCGGACCACCGCCCGGCAGAGGAACGCCTTGCCGGCGTAGTAGACGTCCACATCGGGGAAGGCGGCCCGGAAGTCCCGGGCCCGCGAGCGCAGGTCGTCCTCGTCGAGGACGTACGCCGGGGTGCCGTACTCGGCCGCCAGCTCGCGGACGTCGAGACCCGCGACGGTCAGCGCGCCGCCCGCGCCGCGCGCGACCCGGCGGGGCCAGAGCTGTGGCACCAGGGCGTTGATGTCGGCCGGGGGACGCAGCCAGCCCGGCCCCCGGTCACCGATGTCGCCGTGCATCGCGCCGGCTTCGTGGGCGCGCATCAGCGATCTCCGCCCCGGGGCCGCGACGACCGCCGGCCCGCTCCGCCGACCTGCGGACGCAGGCCCGTTCCTGGGTTACGCATGGGCTACATCCTCTCCGGGGCGGCGACGCCGAGCAGGCGCAGTCCGTTGGCGATCACCGTGCGGGTGGCGTCGTTGAGCCAGAGCCGGGCCCGGTGCAGGTCGGTGACCTCCTCGTCACCGCGCGGCAGGATCCGGCAGTTGTCGTAGAACCGGTGGTACGCCCCGGCCAGGTCCTCCAGGTAGCGGGCCACCCGGTGCGGCTCGCGCAGCTCGGCGGCGGCGGCGACCACCGCGGGGAACTCGGCGAGCGCCTTGAGCAGCTCGTTCTCCTTGTCGTGGTCGAGCAGCTCGGGGTGGAACCCGGCCCCGTCGCCCCGGCCCAGGCCGACCTCGGCGGCGTTGCGGCCGACGCTTGCCGTCCGCGCGGCGACGTACTGCACGTAGTAGACCGGGTTGTCGCGGGTGGCCCGGGTCCACAGCTCCACGTCGATGTCGATCGGCGAGTCGCTGGAGTAGCGGGCCAGGGCGTAACGGGCGGCGTCCACCCCGATCGCGTCGACCAGGTCCTCCAGGGTGACCACGGTGCCGGCCCGCTTGCTCATCCGCACCGGGACGCCGTCGCGGACCAGGTTGACCAGCTGGCCGATGAGGATCTCCAGGTTGACCGCCGGGTCGTCGCCGAAGCAGGCGGACATCGCCTTCATCCGCCCGATGTAGCCGTGGTGGTCGGCACCCAGCATGATCACGACCCGTTCGAAGCCGCGCTCCCGCTTGTCCAGGTAGTAGGCGCAGTCGGCGGCGAAGTAGGTCCACTCGCCGTTGGACTTGCGCAGCACCCGGTCCTTGTCGTCACCGAAGTCGGTGGTGCGCAGCCAGGTCGCCCCGTCGGCCTCGTACAGGTGGCCCTGCGCGCGGAGCCGTTCCAGGGCCAGCTCCAGTTCGCCCCGGTCGTGCAGGTCCTTCTCGTTGAAGTAGGTGTCGAACTCCACCCCGAAGCCGCGCAGCGAGGCCTTGATCTCGGCGAACATCGACGTCACGCCCTCGACCCGGAACACCTCCTGGGCCTCGGCGTCGGCCAGGTCGAGCACGTCCGGCCGGATCGCCCGGACCTGCTCGGCGATCTCGGCGATGTACGCCCCGCCGTAGCCGTCCTCGGGGGCCGGCTCGCCCTTCGCGGCGCACAGCAACGACCTGGCGAACCTGTCGATCTGCGACCCGGCGTCGTTGAAGTAGTACTCGGTGCCGACGTCCGCGCCGGTGGCCCGCAGCAGCCTGCTGAGCGCGTCGCCGACGGCCGCCCAGCGGACCCCGCCGATGTGCACCGGGCCGGTCGGGTTGGCCGAGACGAACTCCAGGTTGATCCGCTGGCCGGCGAGCCGGTCGCTGCGGCCGTACTCCTGGCCTGCCTCGACGATCACCCGGGCGAGCTGGCCGGCGGCGGCGGCGTCGAGCCGGATGTTCAGGAAGCCGGGGCCGGCGATCTCCACCGACTTGACGCCGGCCGCCCGGCCGAGCTGTTCGGCGAGCGCGGCGGCCAACTCCCGGGGCGGGACGCCCACCTTCTTGCTGAGCTGGAGGGCCAGCGTGGAGGCGTAGTCACCGTGGTCGGGGTTGCGCGGTCGCTCCACCGCCGTACGCGCCGGAAGCGCGTCGGGGTCGAGCCCGCGCGCGGTGAATACGGCGTGGGCTGCGGAGAGGACGACCTCGGCCAGTTCTGCGGGAGTCACCGAACCATGTTATCGGGGGTAGACTCGGGCACTCGGCGGCGACCCTGAGCGTCACCCGGCCCGCCAGATCCCCTGACCGACCGACCTGACGAGGCACGATGAGCATCAGCACCCCGGGCGGCCCTGAGCGCCGTCCGACCGTGGTCAGCACCGGCAAGAAGCCGGCGGCGGGCCGGCCCGCCGCCGGCGCCAAGCCCGGGGCCGCCAAGCCCGCAGGCACCCCCCGGCAGACCTCGGGCGGAAAGGGCCCCCGCAAGCCGATCACGCCGGTGAAGGTGAGCCAGGGCCGGTCCTGGGGCCCGATCGCCCTGTTCGTCGCCGTGGGCGTGCTCGCTGCCTCGATCATCGGCTACGGCGCGTACGCGGCCTTCCAGGGTTCCAAGTCGTGGGAGCAGCGGGCCGCCGACATCGACGGCATCGTCGACTTCCGGGACAAGGACCCCAAGCTCGTCCAGGGTGGTCAGCACCAGCAGGGCGCGATCAAGTACGACGTCCTCCCGCCGGTGGCCGGCCCGCACAACCCGGCCTGGCAGAACTGCATGGGCGACGTCTACGACGCCCCGATCGCCAACGAGCACGCGGTGCACAGCCTGGAGCACGGCACGGTCTGGATCACCTACCGCCCCGACCTGCCGGCCGACCAGGTCAGCAAGCTCCGCAGCAAGACGCAGGGCGTGGAGAAGGTCATGCTCAGCCCGTTCGAGGGGCTGGACAAGCCGATCTCGCTCCAGGCCTGGGGCTACCAGCTCAAGGTCGACAACGCCGACGACAGCCGGATCGACGAGTTCATCAAGACGCTGCGGGTGAACGCCTCGGTCGAGGGTCCGAACGCCAACTGCGGCCAGGGCATCACGGCCACCGGCACCGCCCCCCGCGACAACGTCCCGCAGCAACAGCAGCAGCCCACCCAGTGAGGACACGGCGATGACCGCCCCCGCGACGACCGACACGCCGCCCGTCGAGCCCCCGGTCACCAGCTCCGGTGACCGGCGGCCCGCCGGCCGCTACGGCGCACTCGCCCTGACCGCCGCCGTCGTGGTCGGTCTCCTGCTCGGGTACGCCGGCGGCCTGCTGACCCCGACGTTGACCCGGCCGGGTGACGGCTCCGCCGAGGCGGGCTTCGCCCGGGACATGAGCACCCACCACGCCCAGGCGGTGGAGATGGGGCTGATCGCCTTCGACCGGGGCACCGATCCCGAGGTACGCCAGATCGGCGGCGACATCGCCACCGGCCAGCAGGGTGAGATCGGCACCATGCAGACCTGGCTGCGGTCGTGGGGGCTCGACCCGACCGGCAGCCAGCCCCGGATGGCCTGGATGCCCGACGGTGCCACCAAGGTCGAGAACGGCCTGATGCCGGGCATGGCGACCCCGGAGGAGATGGCGAAGCTACGCGTCGCCCAGGGCCGTGAGCTGGACGTCCTCTTCCTCCAGATGATGATCAAGCACCACCTCGGCGGGATCCACATGATCCAGGGCATCCTCGACGCCGGTGGCGACGACGACGTCCGCACGGTGGCGCAGACCATGAAGAACACCCAGCAGACGGACCTGACCAACCTCCAGAACGCCCTGAAGCGTCTGGGCGGCTGACCCGTCCCCACGCGTCCGAGAGGCCCGCGTCCCGCTCCGGCGGACGCGGGCCTCCGTGCGTCACCGCCCCCTCGCCGACGCGGTTGCGGGCCCCGACGGCACGCGGCGACCTGGAACGCGAAGACCTGCAACGCGGGTTATGGGCGATTTGTATTTTTAGCGCGGTCCGCACCTTTAAGGCCCTAAGAGACTTTTCTACCCACATATCGTGACCGGTAGTGATTCGTGCTCGTTGCGTAGGACGTGGGGGTTGCACTCAGAGACGCGCGGCGCTCGGTCACCAGCTGGTGCCGACGCCACACCATCGGCGGTGACGGAGCGGTGGCAGCCGCCCGTCGCGGACACCGGCAGGGCGAGTCGGGAGCGCTCAGCCGGGAACAGGAACTCGAACTGATCGACGTACTGCGGGGCGTCCACCCCGACGGGTTCGGGCTGGACGAGGAGCTCTGGACGCGGCAGAGCCTCGCCGCGCTGATCCAGCGCCGCTTCGACCTGGCGGTCGACGCCGGCACGGTCGGGTCGTACCTGCGGGCCTGGGGGTTGGGTCCGCGGGAGCCGCGCGAGCGGGCCTGCGGGCTCTGCGTCGGCGCGGTCGAGCGTTGGGTACGCAGTGACTACCCGGCCATCACCCGGGCCGCCCAGGAACACGACGCGGAGGTCTACTGGATCGGCCGGGTACGCCTGCGCGGCACCATGCCCGCCGCCGAGGTGATCTCGGCGGTGTCGTCCCGGGGCCGGGTCCGGTTCATGGTGACCACGCCGAGCGTGGATCCACCACTGCCCCGCGACTTCGTGTTCCGGCTCAGCGGCGCCGACCAGCACCCGGTGCACCTGATCGTGGACGGCTCCTGGCCCCGGAACGAATGGCCCCGCCGGCTGCCCCGGCGCATCGTCCTGCACCCGCTGCCGAGCTGCGGCCGCGCCCAGGCCGCCGCCTGACCCACTCGACCCGGGCCGGCACCCGACCCGCTCGGCCTGGCCGGCGGCGACGTTCCGCCCGGCTCGGCCGGCGGGTGATCCACCCGGCCTGACCGGAGGTGACATCTTCGCTCGTCGCCGACGGCAGTCGCCGCCGACCCCTCGCCAGCCTCGGCATCATGATCATCCAGGTCAGCGGGGCGTACCGGCGGGGGCCGGGTCGCGATTCGGTGATCCCGGAGGGGTTTGCTACTCTTCTCAGGTCGCTGAGCCCCCGTAGCTCAGGGGATAGAGCACCGCCCTCCGGAGGCGGTGGCGCAGGTTCGAATCCTGCCGGGGGCACACTTGCTAGGAAACCGAGACCAGCACACGAAGGCCGCTGACCAGGGGAAACCCGATCAGCGGCCTTCGTCGTACGAGTGGGGCTCAGGCGGATTCGCGGCGGGCCTTCGCACGGCGTTTTCCCTCGTGCATGGCCTGCACCCGGGGCACCGGGATGGTGCGCCCCTCGGCTACCAGGTCGACCGGGAGCCGCTGCGGCGCGGGCATCGCCCCGGCCCACGGATCCCGGTCACCGAGCAACGCGGGGACCGTCCGCACGGTGAAGTCCGCCGGGGTGATCCGGTCGAGGTCGTCCCAGGCGACCGGGAACGAGACCGGCAACCCGGGGCGCAGCCGGGGGCTGTACGCGGCCACCACTGTCGCCCCGCCGGCCCGGGTCGGGTCGACGAAGACCCGGCCACCCCGGTCCTCGCGGATGAAGGCGGTGGTCGCCGACTCCGGGTCGAGGCCTTCGGTGTGTACGGCGAGCGCCCGGGTGGCGGCGGCGACCTCCTCGGTGGTGGTGTCCGGGTGCACCGGGACGAAGACGTGCAGCCCCTTGGCACCACTGGTCTTCACCGCGCCGGCCAGCCCGACGTCGGCCAGCGCGCGGCGGACCGCCCCGGCGACCCGGGCCACCGTCGCGAAGTCCTCCCCCTCGGGCGGGTCGAGGTCGAGCACGAGGTGGGTGGGCTGCTCCGGGCTGGTCGCGGTGACCAGTGCCGGGTGGTACTCGACCGCCCGCTGGTTGGCGAACCAGAGCAGGGTGCGCCGGTCGTCGCAGAGCGCGTACGACACCTGCCGGTGGGACGTCTCGGCCCAGATCGCCGTGCGGCGTACCCATTCCGGGGTGTATTTCGGCAGGTTCTTCTGCATGAACGGCTCCTGCCCGCGCAGCAGCCGGACCACCGACAGCGGCCGGTCGCGCAGGACGGGGAGGAGGCGGTCGTGCACGGTGTCCAGGTAGTCGACCAGGTCCCGCTTGGTCACGTCGCCACCGGCGAGCAGCGGCTGACCGAGGTTGGTCAGACCGACCCCGTCGCGCGTCTCCTCCGCCCCGGCCATCCGCCCACCCTCCCGGCCGCACCGGCCGGGCGCAACCCCGACACGGGTCGGCCGACAGACCCGTCGTCGAGATCTTCGTCTGTGACCATGACACCGGCGGAAGGAGGCACCCCGTGTCCCAGGAACACAGCGACGGATGCGCCGGCGGGGAACAGGACGGCGTCTGCACCCTGCGGGAGGCGCTGGACCGGGTGGGCGGCAAGTGGAGCATCGGCATCCTGCTGGCCGCCTCCCCCGGGCCGGTCCGCTTCAGTGAGTTGGAGCGGCAGGTCGAGGGGATCAGCCGACGGATGCTCACCCTGACCCTGCGCAACCTGGAACGGGACGGTCTGCTGCACCGCCAGGCCCACCCGACCGTGCCGCCGAGGGTCGAGTACCGCGCCACCCCGATGGCGCTGGAGCTCTACGAACCGCTCGTGGCGTTGACCGCCTGGGCACAGCGGCACCGCACGGCGATCAGCGAGGCGCGGGCCGCCTACGACCGCAAGCACGGCCGGGAATGAGCCCCTGACCGGGCCTGTGGCGAACGCCACCGCGTTTCTCTGACCGATCGGTCAGTTCTGACCGATCGGTCAGGCATGCTGGAACGCATGATCCGTCGCACCCCCCGCACGCACGGCGAGATCCTCGCCGCGGCGGCCCGGCGGTTCGCGGTGACCGGCTACAAGGGCACCTCGTTGCAGGACATCGCCCGCGAGGTGGGCTGCTCCAAGGCGGCGGTGCTCTACCACTTCGCCGGCAAGGAGGCCCTGCTCGCCGAGCTGATGGCGGGGCCGATCTCGGTGCTCTGTGAGCTGGACGAGCGGATCTCGGCGTTGACCGGGGCAGCGGCGCAGCAGGTGGCGGCGGAGGGCTTCGTCGACCTCGCGGTGCGGTTCCGCGGCGAGATCGCGCTGCTGCGCGGGGAGTTCCCGGAACTGCTCGCCCAACCGGCCTTCGCCCACGTCCAGCGCATCTCGGAGCGGCTGATCGAGGCGATGACCGGCCCCGACGGCGGGCAGGACGCGCGGGTCGCCGCGCTGGTGCTGCTCGCCGGCATCGCCGAGGGATGCGGCACGTTCACCGACATCTCCGACGAGGAACTGCGTCCCGCCCTGCTGGCCGTCGCCCAGCGGGTACTCGTCTCCCCCATACCGCCGCCACCACGGCCACCTCTCGACCTACCCGATCACGAATGAGGACAAGGATCTGATGGCGACCCTGCTGTACCGGCTAGGCCGGGCATCGTTGCGCCGCCGGCGACTCGTCGTCGCCGTCTGGCTCGTCGTACTCGTCGGCCTCGGCATCGCCGCGGCCACCCTGAAGGGCCCGACCGCCAGCAACTTCACCATGCCCGGCACCGAGTCCCAGCAGGCGCTGGACCTGCTCGCCGAGCGCTTCCCGGCGGCCAGCGGCGCCACCGGCACCATCGCGGTGAAGGCACCCGCGGACGGCCAGTTGACCACCCCCGAGGGGCAGGCCGTGGTCAAGGGGGTCGTCCAGGAGTCGGCGACGCTGCCCGGCGTGGTCGGCGCGGTCGACCCGTACCAGTCCCAGGCGATCACCCCCGACGGCCGGTACGCCCTGATCCAGGTGCAGTTCGCCACCGGCGGGGACGAGGTCACCGACGACCAGCGCGAGGCGTACGAGAAGGTCGGCGCGCAGGCCGAGGCGCGGGGCTGGCAGATCGCCCCCGGCGGTGAGGTGCTCAACTCCGAGCCGGAGGTCGGCTCGACCGAGGCGCTTGGCGTACTGGTCGCCGCGATCGTCCTGATCGTCACCTTCGGCTCGTTGGTAGCGGCCGGGATGACCATGCTGAACGCGCTGATCGGCGTCGGGGTCGGCATGGCCGGCCTGTTCGCCCTCAGCGGTGCGGTCGAGCTGACCAGCACCGCGCCCATCCTGGCCCTGATGCTCGGCCTGGCGGTCGGCATCGACTACTCGTTGTTCATCACCTCCCGGCACCGACAGCACCTGCTCGAAGGGCTCACCCCCGAGGAGGCGGTCGGCCGGGCCGTCGGCACCGCCGGTTCCGCCGTGCTCTTCGCCGGCGCCACAGTGGTCATCGCGCTCGCCGGCCTCGCCGTCGTCGGCATCCCGTTCCTCACCGTGATGGGTCTGGCCGCCGCCGGCACGGTGAGCGTGGCGGTGCTGGTGGCGATCACGCTCGCCCCGGCGCTGCTCGGTTTCGCCGGCCGCCGGGTCCTCCCCCGTAAACTGCGCAACGCCGGGACCGGACCGGCCCACCGGGCCGCGCCGGCCGCCGAGGACCGCTCCGGTTTCGGGTTCCGCTGGGCGCACTGGATCACCCGGCTGCGCATCCCGGTCATCCTGGTCGGCCTGCTCGGCCTGGGGCTGCTCGCCCTGCCGGCCCAGGACATGCGGATCGCCCTGCCGGACGCCAGCACCGCCGCGGTGGGCAGCCCGGCCCGGACCAGCGCCGACCTGATCCGGGAGGGCTTCGGCCCGGGCTTCACCGGCCGGCTCGCCGTGGTGGTCACCTCGGACTCCCCGCAGGACACCGCGACCGCCGTGCCGCAGGTGACGGCGCTGGTCCAGCGTACCGAAGGGGTGTTGGCGGTGGCCCCGCCGCAGCTCGACCCGTCCGGACGGACCGCGCTGATCGGGGTGATCCCGAAGAGCGGCCCGACCGACGCCGCCACCGAGACGCTGGTCCACGACATCCGGGACCGGGTCGGCTCGGTCGGCAACGCCGAGGTGCTGCTGACCGGCGTGACCGCGATCGGCATCGACGTGTCCGAGAAGCTCGCCGACGCGATGCCGGTCTACCTGCTGCTCGTGGTGGGGCTGTCGATCCTGCTGCTGATGCTGGTCTTCCGGTCGATCCTGGTGCCGGTGAAAGCGGCGTTGGGCTTCCTGCTCACGGTGGCCGCGACCTTCGGCATCACGGTCGCGGTGTTCCAGCAGGGTCACCTCGCCGGCCTGGTCGGTCTGGACAGCCCGGCCCCGCTGATCAGCTTCCTGCCGATCCTGCTGATCGGCATCCTGTTCGGTCTGGCCATGGACTACGAGGTCTTCCTGGTCTCCCGGATGCGGGAGGACTTCGTGCACGGCGACAGCGCCCGCCAGGCCACCATCAACGGGATGGGGCACGGTGCCCGGGTGGTCACCGCCGCCGCGCTGATCATGATGTCGGTCTTCGGGGGCTTCGTCTTCCTCGACGACCCGGTGATCAAGTCGATGGGCTTCGCGCTGGCGGTCGGTGTCGCCATCGACGCCTTCGTGGTCCGGATGACCATCGTCCCCGCCGTGATGTCCCTGCTGAACACCAGGGCGTGGTGGCTCCCCCGCTGGCTCGACAAGGTCCTCCCCAACGTCGACATCGAGGGCGAAGGTCTCCGCGCCCACCTCGACAAGCAGCCCGTCGACGCCTGACCACTGTCGATCATGGAGTTGTGGTGCCGGACAACGGTGGCGAAAACCCACCAACCGGGCACCACAACTCCATGATCCACCGACACGGCGACACCTGGGCGCGCGGACACCGGGCGGTGGGATGGGGTCAGAGGCCGGAGGGGTAGGTTTCCAGCTCGGCCACCCGCGACGGGGTGGGCAGGGGGTGCAGGGCGGTGGAGGTGTCGCACCAGACGAAGGCGTCGTAGCGGTCGGCCAGTCGGGTGGGGACGTAGTTGCCCCAGCTCTCGAAGGTCGGGTCGTAGACCACCCCGATGGCCCGGTGGTCGGCGGTGTCGGTGGCCCAGTCGGGCTGGTCGGGGTCGCCGAAGACGAGCACCGCCCGCTCCGGCAGCAGCTCGTGCAGCCGCTGCTCCACCGAGCCCTCCCGGGCCGGCGGCACCGTCATCACCTCGGCCGGCGAACCCCAGTGCGGGGCGGCGACCACCGTCCCGCGGTAGCCGCCGACACCGATGAGCGCCACCGCCTCGCGGCCCAGCCGCTCCCGGGCGAGCTGACCGATGTTGACCATCCCGTCGTCGGCCATGTCGGTGGCCCGGGCGTCCCCGACGTGCGTGTTGTGCGCCCAGACGATCCCGCGGGACCCCGGGCCGTAGCGGGTCAGCAGCCGGTCCAGGGTGTCGGCCATGTGGACGTCCCGCACGTTCCAGGAATCCGGTCCGCCGTGCACCATCGCCCGGTAGTACCGTTCCGCACCGGCCACCACCTCCGCGTTCTGCCAGGCCGCGAAGGCGTCCGGGCCGTCCGAGGCGACATGGGCCCGGGTACGCGTCAGCAGCCGGATCACCTCCTCCTCGCAGCGCGCCGAGACGAACCGGCTGGCCGCGCCGTACTCCTCGACCCGCCTGCCGTACGGCTCGAAGCACCGGTACGCGTCCTGCGCCGCCTCCATCGCGTGCGGGTCCTCCTCGCCGAGATAGTCGAAGATGGCCTGCATGGACTCCCAGAGGCTGTAGACGTCCAGCCCGTGGAAGCCGGCCCGCTCCCGCTCCGGACGTTCCAGGTTCCAGGCCCGCAGCCAGCGGCAGAACCGGTCCACCTCGGCGTTGGCCCACATCCAGGTCGGCCAGCGGGTGAACCGCCCCAGCGCGGTACGCGGGTCCGCCGCGCCGCCTGGTGCACCCACCACCGACCGGTGCACCCGGTCGCAGTCCGGCCAGTCCCCCTCCACCGCCACGAAGTCGAACCCCTGCTCGGCGATGAGCCGTCGGGTGAGCTGTTCGCGCAACCGGTAGTAGTCGTGACTGCCGTGCGTCGCCTCGCCGATCATGACCACGCGGGCGTCCCGGACGCGCTCCACCAGCGGGTCGAAGTCGCTCGGCGTACCGAGCCGCTGTACCAGCATGGGCGGGGCTACCCGGCAGGATCGGCGGACAAACCGCTGATCCTGCCGGGCCCGTGCGGTGTGGCGACGGGTGGAACGGGTAGCCGGGCGGCATGAGCGTCACCGGCATGCAGTTGCAGGAGTACCTGGCCGGCCTCGACTACCCGGTCTCCCGCGAGGACCTGGTCCGCTGGGGTCAGGAGAACGGCGCGAGCACCGAGTTGCTCCAGCTGCTGCGCGCCCTGCCCGCCGAGCAGTTCGACGACCCGGCCGAGCTGAACCAGGCCCTGGTCACCCACAGCTGACACCCGGACGGGGTCACCGCCGACGGCCACCGACCCGGGCCCGGTGCCGGTCGCGCGGTGCGGTCCGGGCGGGGCGCCACAGGTCCGTGTCGCCGGCTCGGCAACGGTACGGACAGGCTGCACGGGCGGTCGGTCTGGAACTACCTGGCCGGCAGGTACTGAGACGTTCCGGCCACCGGGCTCAGAGGTCGACGGTGCGGGCCTCGGCGCGGGCGGTCTCCGCCGCCGCCAGGACGGCCACCACCTCCCGGCCGAAGCGGACGTCACAGAGGTGGTCCCGGTCGCCCGAGTCGATCTGCCCCAGCAGTTGGTCGAGGGCCGTGCCGAAGGCGGTCAGCGCGTTGCCGTCGCCCGGCGGGACGGACCCGGTGCCGTTCTCGCCGTAGAAGACGTAGTCCCGGGTGACCGCCGTCGGCGGGGCGTCCAGGGTCAACGACAGGGCGCTCGTGGCACCCCCGTCGTGGGTGAGCAGCAGATGCACCAGTCCGGCGGGGCCGTCCATCGCGGCGACCCGGGTGACCCGGCCGAGCACCGGCAGGACGATCGACAGCGCGTGCGGGCCGATGTCCCACAGCGCCCCCTGCTCCTGCCGCCAGCGGGAGTCGCCGTACGGGCTGCCGGGTTGGTAGATCGAGGCGAACTGGGTGGCGCGGGCGTGCTGCCAACCACCGGCCGCGGCGGTGGCGGTGAGGAAACCGTCGATGTTCGGGAGGAACCGCTGGGTGAAGAAGACCACCGAGGCCACCCCGGCGGCCTGCACGGCGTCGACCACCCGGTCCGCCTCGGCGGGTTCCAGTGCCAGCGGCTTGTCGAGCAGCAGGTGCCGGCCGGCGGTGGCGGCCCGGACGGCGATCCCGGCCTGCACGTCCGGGGGCAGCGCCACGGCCACCGCGTCACACGCGTCGAGCAGCGCGTCGACGTCGTCGAACGCCGGTACGCCGTGCCGGGCGGCCAACGCGCCGGCCCGCTCCGGGTTGCGCCCCCAGACACCCGCCAGTTCGGCGCGCGGATGCGCGTCCAGCCCCGCGCCGTGCGTCTGCGCCGCCCAGTGACCGGTGCCGAACAGGCCGAACCGCAGCACGAGGTACCCCCGGTGTCGTCGTCGGCCACCCGATGCGGTGACCGTGACCCACGCTAGTCGTCCACCCCGGTCGCCGCAGCCGACGCGGCCGGTCCCGGGACGGGAGCAGGGTTGCCTCGTTGCGGCAGGCCGCCCGACCCGCCCGGATCCCGCTGACCCGGGACCTGGACGGCGGCGAGTACTACGCCGGTTAGTAGGCTGTGCCGGTGACCGACACACCCATCGGATGTCCGCGATGACCGGCGCGGCGGCGGCCGGTTCGCCGGTGGACGGAGTCCCCGCCACGGCGGCGATCGTGCTGTCGCTCGTACTGGCGCTGTGGGCTCTGGTGGCGGCGGTCCGGCACCGGCCGCCGGACCTGGCGCAGTCCGTCGGCCTGGGCCTGCTGGAGCTGGCGCTGCTCGCACTGACCGGGCTGGCCCTGGTCGCCGTCGCCGGGGGTGAACGGGCCGGCGAGCCGGGCGCGTTCTTCGGGTACCTGGTGACGCTCGTCTGCCTGCCCCCGCTGGCCTGGGTGCTGGCCCGGATGGAGCCGACCCGGTGGGGGTCGGCGATCGTCTGCGCGGTCTGCCTGGTCGTCCCGGTGGTCGTGGTCCGGCTCCAGCAGACCTGGGAGGTCGTCGGTGGCTGACCCCCGGGCGGCGGAGCGCGCCACCGACGCCGGGCCGGCGCGGGCCACCAACACCGGGCCGGGGCGGTTGCTGATCGCCGTCTACATCCTGTTCGCCATCGCCGCCACGTCCCGGGCCGGGCTCCAGATCGCCACGAGGTTCGACGAGGCGCCGGTGGCGTACCTGCTCTCGGCGGTGGCCGCGCTGATCTACATCGTGGCGGCGGTCGGGCTGGCCCGCGCCGGTCACACCGGCCGGCGGGTCGCGCTGGCCTGCTGCTCGGTGGAGCTGGTCGGGGTGGTCGGCGTCGGGGTGCTCAGCCTGGTCGACGCCGAACTCTTCCCCGACGAGACGGTCTGGTCCGGCTTCGGCAGCGGGTACGGCTACATCCCGCTGGTGCTGCCGGTGCTCGGGCTGCTCTGGCTCCGGCGCACCCGCACCACCACCGGCCCTCACGCCCGCCCGCCCGCCTGACCGGCACCGCCGCCCGCACCGCACGGCCGGCACCGCCTGACCGGCACCGCCTGACCGGCACCGCCGCCCGGTGCGGACCGGACGGCGGTGGCGGAACGCGCCGGTCAGTCCTTCGGGCCGCCGGCCACGTAGACGACCTGGCCGGAGACGAAGGACGCGCCCTCGCTGACCAGGAACGAGATGGTGTGCGCGACGTCCTCCGGACGGCCGGGGCGGCGGACCGGGATCTCGGCGGCGGCGTGCTTCTGAAGGTCGTCGAAGTCGACCTTCATCCGGGCGGCGGTGGCGGCGGTCATGTCGGTGACGATGAAGCCGGGGGCGACCGCGTTGACCGTCACCCCGAACGGCCCCAGCTCGATGGCGAGGGTCTTGGTGAAGCCCTGCAGGCCGGCCTTGGCCGCCGCGTAGTTGGCCTGGCCCCGGTTACCCAGCGCCGAGGTGCTGGAGAGGTTGACGATCCGGCCGTACTTCCGCTCGACCATGTGCCGCTGGGCGGCCTGGCTGAACAGGAACGCGCCGCGCAGGTGCACCCCCAGCACGGTGTCCCAGTCGGCGTCGGTCATCTTGAACAGCAGGTTGTCCCGCAGCACCCCGGCGTTGTTGACAAGCACGGTCGGCCCGCCCAGCTCGGTGGCGATCCGCTCGACGGCGGCCTCCACCTGGGACCGGTCGGCCACGTCCGCACCCACCCCGAGCGCCCGACCACCGGCGGCGGTGATCGCGTCGACCGTCTGCCTGGTCGCCTGCTCCTCGATGTCGACCACGGCGACGACCATCCCGTCGGCGGCCAGCCGACTGGCGGTGGCCGCGCCGATGCCGCGCGCGGCTCCGGTCACGATGGCGACGCGGGGCTCCTCCGACACGACTACCTCCCGGTAACTTGTGGCTCGATCGGAGGAGCTTAACCCAGCGGCACGCCGGCCGGCCCGGTCAGCGACCGGGCCGGCCGGCGGATACTCCGGTCAGTAGGTGGCGGAACGGCAGAGCCGGATCCAGCGGTAGCCGTGCCCGCCCAGCTTCAGGCTGTCCAGCTTGCCGACGTCGCCGTAACCCCGGTCGGTGAGCACGTCGATCGGCAGGTCCGCCTCGGCGGCCAGGGTGCCCAGGTCCACCTCGACGTCCTCGGTGCCGAGGTTGTGCAGGAAGACCATGGTGCCGGTGGGGCCGTCGGCGCGGTGCGCGAGCACCCCGGCCGGCATCGGCACGTCGATGTGCGAGGTCGAGCCGGAGCCGATCTCGGGGGCCTCCCGCAGCGTGCGGATCATCCGCTCGAACCAGGCCAGCAGCGACTTCGGGTCACCCCGTTGGGCGGTGACGTTGACCTGCTGGTAACCAAAGTCACCCTGGTCGATCACCGGGCGGATCAGCTTCTCCGGGTCGGCCGTGGAGAAGCCCGCGTTCTCCTTGTACGACCACTGCATCGGGGTACGGATCGCGTTGCGCCCGTCCAGCGCCAGGTTCTCGCCCATCCCGATCTCCTCGCCGTAACGCAGCACCGGCGTGCCGCGCAGCGAGAACTGGAGCGCGTACGCCAGCTCGATGTGCCGGCGGTCGTTGCCGAGCATCGGGGCGAGCCGGCGCCGGATGCCCCGGCCGTAGAGCTGCATGTTCTCGTCCGGCCCGAACTTCGCCAGCACGTCGTTGCGCTGGTCGGCGGTGAGCCGGGACAGGTCGATCTCGTCGTGGTTGCGCAGGAAGGTCGCCCACTGGCCGCCGGTGGGCAGCTTCGGGGTGTCGCGCAGCGCGTCGACGATCGTCTCCGGGTCCTCCCGGGCGAGGGCGAGCATCAGCCGGCCGTTGAGCATGAAGTCGAAGAGCATGTGGATCCGGTTGCCCGAGCCGCTGCCGTCGCCGAAGTAGACGGGCAACTGGTCCGGTTCGACGTTCGCCTCGGCCAGCAGCACCGCGTCGCCGCGCCGCCACTGCACGTGCTGGCGCAGGTCGGTGAGGAAGTCGAAGTCCTTGGGCGCGTCCGGGTTGCCCGGCTCGGTCTGCTCGATGATGAACGGCACGGCGTCCATCCGGAACCCGGAGACGCCGAGCTGGAGCCAGAACGAGGTGATCTTCTTGATCTCGGCGCGGACCTTCGGGTTCTCGATGTTCAGGTCCGGCTGGAACTTGTAGAAGCGGTGGTAGAACCACGCCTTGGCGGTCCGGTCGTAGCTCCACGTCTCGTGCTGCTCGCCCGGGAACACCATGCCCTGGTGCCGGTCCGCCGGCTCGTGGTCGGCCCAGACGTACCAGTCACGGTACGGCGAGTCGGGCGAGGATCGGGCCGACTGGAACCACGGGTGCTGGTCGGAGGTGTGGTTGACCACCAGGTCGATGATCACCCGGATCCCCCGGTTCTGCGCCTGGTGCAGCAGTTCGGCGAAGTCGCCGAGGGTCCCCAGTCGTGGGTCGACGTTGTAGAAGTCGGTCGCGTCGTACCCGTCGTCCTGGTTGGGCGAGGGATGGATCGGGTTGAGCCAGAGGCAGGTCACCCCCAGCCGCGCCAGGTAGTCGAGCCGGCCGATGAGGCCACGGAAGTCACCGACCCCGTCACCGTCGGAGTCCGCGTACGTGTCGACGTCGAGGCAGTAGACGACTGCCTCGGAGTACCACCTGTCACCCATGCCGGCCTAATGTCTCCGTTCCGCCGTCGCCGCAAACGCGAGTCCTCCTCCCGCGAGGTCCGGGGTACGGTGCCGGGATGGCTGATCATCCGACGGACGGCTCCCGCACGGTGGACTGGGACGAGGGCCGGTGGTCGCACCCACCGGTGCGGGTGGACCGGACCGACGACGGTGGACTGCTGGTGGAGCCGGGGGCGGAGAGCGACCTGTGGCGGCACACCGGCTACGGCTTCGTCCACGACGACGGGCCGGCGCTGCTCGCTGCGCTGCCCGCCAGCGGCGCGGTCGAGGTGAGCTTCGTGCTGGACTACACGGCGCAGTTCGACCAGGCCGGGGTGCTGGTCCGGGTGGACGAGCGGAACTGGGTGAAGGCCGGGGTGGAGATCAGCGACGGGCTGCCGCAGGTCGGCGCGGTGGTCACCAGGGAGTTCTCGGACTGGTCGGTGGCCCCGGTGCCGGACTGGACCGGGCGCGTGGTGACCGTACGGGTCAGCCGGGACGGCGACGCGTTGACCGTCCGGGCCTGCACCGACGACGAGGGGTGGCGGTTGGTCCGGCTGGCCCCGCTCGCCCCGGACGCGGTCGCGCTGGCCGGGCCGTTCTGCTGCTCGCCCTCCCGGGGCGGGTTGACAGTCCGGTTCACCGGCTGGCGGCAGGGGCCGGCGGACCGGGAACTGCACCCGACGGACTGAGCCTCGGGTCAGGGCGGGACAGGGTGGCCCGGCCCACCCGCAGGTGTAAGCGGTGGTCGGGCGGGTACCACTGTCCGATCCCACCGGCACCGAGGAGGACGACGATGGCCCTCGCCCAGGACGTCGACCCGAACCAGTTCACCGGGCTGACCGGCTGGGTGGCGAGCGTGATCGACGCCCTCGGCGCGGCCGGTGTCGCCTTCCTGGTGGCGCTGGAGAGCATCATCCCGCCGATCCCCAGCGAGATCGTGCTGGCGATGGCGGGTTACCTCGCCGCCGAGGGCCGGTTCAACCTGGTGGTGATCGTCCTCGCCGCGACGGTCGGCTCGCTGGTCGGCGCACTGGTGCTCTACTGGCTCGGTGCCGCGCTCGGCGAGGAGCGGCTCAAGCGCTGGCTGGACCACATCCCGCTGGTCGACCGGGACGACCTGGAGAAGGCCGACCGCTGGTTCGAGCGGCACGGCCGGTGGGCGGTGCTGATCGGCCGGCTGGTGCCCGTGGTCCGCAGCCTGGTCTCCGTCCCGGCCGGTGCGAACCGGATGCCGATGGGCGAGTTCGTCCTGCTCACCACGCTGGGCAGCGGGGCGTGGAACGCGCTGGTCGTCGGTCTCGGCTACACGCTGGGCTCGCGCTGGCAGGACGTCGAGAAGTACAGCGACTGGTTCAACTACGCCATCTTCGCGGTCCTCGCCGTCATGATCGTGAGCTGGGCCGGCAAGAAGATCCGCTCCCGGCGCGACCGGAACGACAGGCAGTCGGCGACCGCCGACCACTGACCGGGCCACCCCACCGGGCCACCCCACCGGGTCGCCCCGCCCGAGCGACCGCTCGGCCCGAGAGACCTGCCCGCCGCAACCGGCCGGTCCCTCGGGCGGCGTCGGTCAGAACTTCGCGGTGATCGAGGTGAACTCCCAGGTGTTCTGGGCGATGCCGGAGCAGTTGGCGACCACTCCGCCACCCGGGCAGGGCCGGTCCCGGTTGACCGCCCAGAAGGTGAACCGGGACAGCCCCCGGGCCTTGGCCCAGTCCCGGATCTGGGTCCAGGTGGCCGGCGAGGTCAGCTCCTGCTGGTCGGAGAGGCCGTTCATGCCGCTGATGCCCATGTGCGCGTACGCGGTGGCGTCGGACCAGCCGAACGCCGACTTCAGGGTGTTCTTCAGCCCCTCGGCGGCATCGACGGAGTTCTGGTACATGTTCGCCCCGCCGCCGAAGTCGAACGGCATGATGGTGAAGGTGTCGATGTTCGCACCGAGCGCGGCTGCCTGCCTGACCAGCCGGGTGCCGTAGTACGACGGCCCGGTGGTCGTGGTGCCGAAGGTGACGATCGTCCTGATCCCCGGGTTGTTCTGCTTGACGATCTTCAGCGCGCCGAGGATCCGGTCCTGCACCGCCTCGTTCTCGAACTCGTCGCTGTTCTCGATGTCGACGTCGATCGCCTTCAGGCCGTACGCGTTGATCACCTGCTGGTAGGCCCCGGCGAGGGCGCTTGCCGACGCGCAGTTCGGGCCGAGCTTGTTGCCGCTCCACCCGCCGAACGACGGGATGACGTCGCCGCCGGCCGCCCGGATCGCGGCGATGGTGCTGGCGTGCGCGCCACCGGTGAGCGGGCCGGAACCGTCCCAGGCGGGGGTGCAGCCTCCACCGGAGAGCACGAACGCGACGGTGAACCACTTGACCCCGGTCGCCCCCATCACGGTGGCCGGTGCGGGCGGGTCACCCCAGCCCGGGTAGAGGTAGGGGGCGGCGGCCATCGGGCCGGTGCCCCCGGTGCAGCCGGTGGTGGTGGCCGAGACCGCTGCCGACTTCGCCGACTCGCCTACCGAGTTGTACGCCGTGACGGTCCAGCTGTGCGCGGAGCAGGTGGCCAGCCCGGAGACGGTCGTGGAGGTGCCGGTGACGGTGGCCTTCACCGTGCTGCCCTCGTAGATCCGGTAGCCGGTGACCGTGCCGGAGACGGCGTTCCAGGCCAGCGTGGCCGAGGACGCGGTGGTGCCGGTGACCCGCAGCCCGCCGGGGGTGGCCGGGCCGGTCGGGTTGCCGGGGCCGCCGCCGGTGCAGGCCCCGCCGTTGACCGTGCAGTCGGTCGGGTCGCCGGTGCCGGCGACGACGAAACCGAAGGTGGTGCTGGCACCCGGTGCGAGGCTGCCGTTCCAGCTCTGGTTGAGGGCGGTGACGTGCTGGCCGGAGCTGGTCAGCCGGGCGTCCCAGAACGAGCCGACGGCGCTGCCCGACGGCAGGTCGAACTGGACGTTCCACGAGCTGATCGCGGTCGAGGTGTCGTTGGTGACTGTGAACTTCGCCTCGTACCCGCTGCTCCAGCTGGCGGTGCGGACGAAGGCGGCGGTGGCGGCGGACGCGGCCGGCGGGGCCACGAGCGTGCCGGCGACCAGGGCAGCGGCGAGCGCGACGGCGAGGGTGGCCGCGCGGGGGGAGCGGAGTCTCACGGGTGGCCTCCAGGGACCGGGGCGGGGGTGACCGTCCCGCCTGCGCGGGCCGGTGGGGGCGCGGTCCGGGGGCGGGACCGCCGGGACGACCGATGGACCGATCCACGGTTGTCTACGTCCGCCTATTATTAAGACTCTTAACTGTTAATGTCCAGCGCCGGACAACTTCCCCGCCGGCCCAGCCCCCGGCCGCACCGCGCACCGGCCGCACCGGCCGACGGGCCAACGGGGTCCGTGCCGACGCGGCACGGACCCCGACTGCCGACTCAGCGACGGAAGGTGAACCAGTTGACGTTGACGAAGTCGGCCGACTGGCCGCTGCTGAAGGTCAGGTAGACGCTGTGCCGGCCGGTCACCGCCGAAACGTTGCCCGGCACCGACCGCCAGCTCTGCCAGCCACCGGTGTTGGCCAGGGCGAAGCTACCGATCGGGGTGCCGGTCGGGCTGTCCAACCGGACCTCGACCAGGCCACTCACCCCGCTGGCCGCCCCGGACGCCACCCGGGCCAGGAAGTCGCGCGGCCCGCCGGTGCCGAAGTCCACGTTGTCGTAGCGGGCCCAGTCGCCGTTGCGCAGCGCGGCGATGTTCTGCCCGCCCTCGGCACACGTCTCGACCGCGACCCCGTTCTGCCCGGAGAACGCCTCGGCCTGGATCGTGCCGTAGGCGTCCACGGTGCCGGACGGCGGCGGCGTGGTCGGGGCCGGCGTGGTGGGGGTCGGCGTCGGGTTGGAGCCGCCGCCCCGACGGTAGACCGCGACGTAGTCGACGAGCATCGGCCGACCGGAGACCGTCGAGCCGGTCGGCGTGACGTAGCCGGCCACCCCGTCCGGGAAGGAGCCGCCCATCGCCACGTTGAGCAGCAGGAAGTAGCCGCCGTGGCCGGTCATCTGCGCCCAGTAGGTCGCACCGACCTGGGTCTCGGTGACGGTGTGGAACAGCTGCCCGTCGACGTACCAGCGCAGTTGCTGCGGGCTGACCGAGGTGTCCCACTCGGTGCGGTAGGTGTGGAAGGCGGCCTGGCAGGCGCTGCCGGGGCAGACCCGGGTGGCGCCGAGCCCGCTGAACTCGTTGCACGGGCCACCGGGGGCGACCCCGCAGTGCAGCGCGCCCCAGACCTGGTTGAGCCCGTTGACGTTCTCCATCACGTCGATCTCGCCGATGCCCGGCCAGTTCTGGTAGTTGCCCCGATAGGGCGCACCGAGCGCCCAGAACGCCGGCCAGTAGCCGGCCGCCTGGGCGGCCGTGACGTTGGGCATCTGGATTCGCCCCTCGATCGCCAGCACCCCGCCGGACGGGGGCTTGAAGTCGGTGCGGACCGTCTCGATCCGGGCCGAGGTCCACCGGCCGGCGGAGTCGCGCAGCGGGGTGATCCGCAGGTTGCCGGCACCGTCCTGGGCCAGGTTGGCGGTGCTTCCGGTGTACGTCTGGATCTCGCCGGTGCCCCAGTTGGCCGGGCCGCCGGGGTAGCTGGTGCCGGTGTCCACGATCCAGTTGGCCGAGGACGGCAGGGTGCCGGACGCACCTGTGAAGTCGTCGCTCCACATCAGGTTCCACCCCGACGGCGGCGTCGGGACGGCGGCCTGTGCCGCGACCGAGAGGCCGGTCAGTGCGGTGACGGTGGCGAGGGTGACCGCCAGGGCGAGCCGGCGGCGGGACCGGCGCGGGGCGGTGGGGGCGACCGGGGCCGCCGGGACAGCGTTCATCGGGATGCCTCTCCGAGGGGGACGGGAGCTAGAGAGCGCTCTCTGAGCGGTTTTCTACGCTCCCGCCCCGCTACTTGTCAACGTTCGTCGATGGCTTCGACGAGTTCCGACTGTGGCCGGCGCAGCAGCAGGTGCTCGGCCGCCGTCCACCCGGTGGTGGTGACCAGGTAGAGCACCGCCGCCAACGGCACCACCAACGCCACCAGCACCGTGCCATACGGCAGCAGCGGGATCACCCGGGCCAGCAGTGCCGCCCCCGGCTGATCCGTCGGGGCATCTGCCGACGCGGCCGTCCGCTGGGCCCGCCGGGACAGGAACCGGGCCGACCCGAGCAGGGCCGCCAGCAGCACCCCGAAGACCACAAGCACCGACGGTGACAGCCCGTCGCCCAGGTGCCAGCCCAGCGGCACCCCGGCCAGCCGCGCGTCGAGCAACCCGGCAGCACCGTCCCCGGTGCCGAACAGGCGGTACATGACCAGGAAGAACGGCGCCTGGAGCAGAGCCGGCAGGCACCCCGCCACCGGCGACGCGCCGGCCCGGCGGTAGAGCGCGAACATCTCCGACTGCAGCTTCGCCGGGTCGCCCGCGTACCGCTGCCGGAGCTGGCGGAGCTGCGGGGCGAGCGCCGCGCGACGCCGCTCCCCGCGGACCTGGGCGACGGTGAGCGGCGAGATCAGCAGTCGGACGGCGACGGTGAACAGGACGATGGCGGCGGCGGTGGCGACCCCGCCCAGTGGCGTCAGCAGCTCGGCGAGCCAGCCGACGAAGGAACCCGCGGCGACAGCCGCGTCGTGCACAGGTGAGAAGGCGAGCATGGAGGAACCCCTCGGTCCGATTCCGGAAGTCCGCACGGGACGGCTGCCGGCGGCCCACCAGGGGACGCCGGCCCGTGCACCGCAGGGACGGATGACGACGGAATCGGTCAGGGGTCGGCGGCGCGCGGGTCAGCCCGCGACCGGGGACCACCCGACCGGAGAGCAACGCCCGGGTGCCCGGGGGCGGGGTCGGCCCGCCGCGTCCGGGTCGACCTGGCGGGGCACCCGTCGACGTCGGGCCCGGTCCCGCAGCCCGACCGCCCGCCGCCCGAGCCCGGGGCCGGTCACCGGGCGGGGACGCGCCGCCAGCAGGACGACGAGCAACAGCGCGGCCACCACCGCCGCACCGGCCAGCAGGTCGCCCGGCCGGTCCGCGAACAGCGTCAGCCCGATGAGCGCGTACGCCCACAGACCCGTCACCACCCGCAGACCCGGCACGCGCACCAGACTAGGACCCGCTGTCACGTCCCACCGCCGCGACGGCCTCGACCACCGTCGCCGGCCGGTCGACGTGCAGCAGGTGCCGGGCGTCCCGGAACACCTCCTGCCGGCCCGCCGGGAAGCTCGCCGCCAGCCGGGCGTGCCCGGCCCGCCACGCCGCCCGACCAACCGGGGTGGGCACGTCGCCGAGCGCGGTCAGCACCCGCACCGGCAGCGTCGGTGCCGCCGTCACCTCGCGTAGCGCCACCAGCTCCGCCGCCACCGCCGGATGCGCCAGCCACTGCACCAGCGCGCCGACAAGCACCGCCGCCGAGCCGTACGGCACCGCCGCCGCCGGGTCGGGCGGCCGGACGCTCATCCGGCGTACCGCCCGATGCCAGGCCCACGGGCCGACCCGACGGACCAGCCCCGACCGGTCCAGCGCCCCGGCCACCATCGGGGCGGCCGCCGCCACCGCGCCGGCCGACCACGCCGACAACCGCTCCCAGCCCGCTGCCCGGGTCCCGCCCGGGTCCGCCAGGCGCGGTGCCGCCAGGCTGGGATCCGCGAGCACCAGCCCGGCCAGCCGCCCCGGATGCCGCCGGGCGTACGCCTCCGCGGGCAGGGCCGCCGCCGAGTGGGCCACCAGCACCGGCCGCTCCAGCCCGGCCACCCCCGCGGCGATCCGGGCCACCTCGTCGCCGAGGGTGGGCACCCGGAAGTCCTCCGGCCCCGGCCGGTCCAGCCGGCCCACCCGGTAGCCGGCGGCACGCAGCAGGGGGGCCAGCCGGTCCCAGGTCTCCGCCCCCTCCCCCATCCCCGGGCAGAGCAGCACCCCCGGCCCACCGGCCCCGCCCGACCGACCGGTCACGCCACCCTGCGCCGCCCGGTCGGCGGCGGGCCGGTCGCCGGGCCGGCCGGTCACCGGGGTTCCTCCGGGCGGGGACCCAGGCGGGCGACGGCGGCGGCGAGCAGCAGCCAGCCGGACAGCCCGGTCAACTGGGTCCGCTGCCACAGGCCCAACCCCCACTCGGGGCGCACCGCGGCGATCAGCGTCCCGACCGTGCCGACCAGCAGCACCACCGCCACCACCAGCCCGGCCCGGCGGCGGGCCGGGCCACGCAGCACGGCGAGGATCGCCACCACCGAGAGCAGCGCGCCGGCCACCGCCACCGACGAGGTGACTGTGTGCGCCTGGTGCCGCCAGGACAGCTCGCCCAGCTCCTCCAGCCGCGCGCAGCGGGCGTCCACCGACGGTGCGCAGTCCATCGTGGTCCAGCCGCCGTCCACGGCGGTGGCCACTCCGAAGAGCAGCAACCCCCACCAGGCCGGCCGTGGCACGTCCCGGGCCACCCGGCCCAGCAGCAGCCCGGCCACCGCCGCACAGAGCCCGGTCGCCACGTCGCCCAGCTGGAAGAGCCTGTGGTACGGCTGGTCCCGCGCGGCAAGCTCGCTGAGGTAGCTGCCGACCGGGTCGAGCCCCGGGTTGAGCACCGGGCCGAGCAGCCAGGAGGCGTAACAGACCGCCGCCAGCACGAGCGCCACCGCCGCCCCGGTCCGGGCCGCGCGGGGGCGGTTCACGACTCGCGGACCATCGGGAACGGCAGGGTCTCCCGGATGGACCGGCCGGTCAGCAGCATCACCAGCCGGTCCACGCCCAGCCCCAACCCGCCGGTCGGCGGCATCGCGTACTCCAGCGCGGTGAGGAAGTCCTCGTCCAGCTCCATCGCCTCCGGGTCGCCGCCGGCCGCCTTGAGCGACTGGGCGGTCAACCGCCGCCGCTGCTCGGTCGGGTCGACCAGCTCCGAGTACGCGGTGCCCAGCTCCATCCCGAACGCCACCAGGTCCCACCGCTCGGCCAGCCGGGGGTCGACCCGGTGCTGACGGGTCAACGGCGAGACCTCGGTCGGGAAGTCCAGATAGAACGTGGGCACGTCGGTGACCGCCTCGACCAGCCGCTCGTACAGCTCCGACAGCAGCTCGGCGCGCCCCCAACCCGGGTCGTACGGCACCCGGGCGCCGTCGGCGAGGCGGCGCAGGGTGGCCCCGTCGGTGTCCACGGTGACCTCCTCGCCCAGCGCGGCGGAGACCGCCTCGTGCACCGTGCGCACCGGCCACGGCCCACCGATGTCCACCAGCTCACCGGTGCCCGGTCGACGGGCCAGTGGAGCGCCGTGCACCGCCACCGCCGCCGCCACGATCAACTCCCGGGCCAGCTCCCGCATGTCGTGGTAGTCGGCGTACGCCTGGTACGCCTCCAGCACGGTGAACTCCGGGTTGTGGCTGAAGTCGACGCCCTCGTTGCGGAACACCCGACCCAACTCGTACACCCGCTCGACGCCGCCCACGGCGAGCCGCTTCAGATAGAGCTCGGGGGCGATCCGCAGGGTCAACCGCAGGTCGTAGGCGTTGCTGTGGGTGACGAACGGACGGGCGTTGGCGCCGCCGTGCACCCGTTGCAGGATCGGCGTCTCCACCTCCAGGAAGTCCCGGGTCACCAGGGTCCGCCGCAGGCTGGTCAGGGTGGCGCTGCGCGCCCGCAGCAGCTCCCGCGCCGACGGGTTGATCGCCAGGTCCAGGTAGCGGCGGCGGACCCGCGCCTCCGGGTCGGCCAGGCCGTGGTGCTTGTCCGGCAGCGGGCGCAGGCACTTGGCGGTGAGCCGCCAGTCGGCCACCCGCACGGACACCTCGCCGCGCCGGGTGGCGTACACCTCGCCTGTCGCGCCGACGTGGTCGCCGATGTCGACGGTGGCCCGCCACCGGTCCAGCTCCTTCTCCAGCATCAGTTGCAGGTCGCCACTGCCGTCACGGACGGTGACGAAGCAGACCCGGCCGTGGTCGCGGACGAGCAGCACCCGCCCGGCCACCGAGACCGTCTCCCCGGTGCCGGTGTCCGGGGCCAGCCCGGCGTGCCGCTGCCGCACCGCCGCACACCCGTCGGTACGCGGCCACCCCACCGGGTACGCCTCGACGCCCTCCGCCCGCAGCCGGTCCAGCTTCGCCCGACGCACCCGGACCTGCTCGGGAAGCTGCTCGCGGGCCGGTTCCGGGCTGACCGCGTGCACCACTGCGGCCTCCGGCGGCACGAACCCCACCCCACCACCGGCCGGTGGTGCCCCGTACAGCGGGGACGGGCGGCCACCGGGCAACGCCAGGAAGCCCTCGGCGACGGCGGCGGCCAACCCCACCCGGGCCAGTTCCCGCCGCTCGCCGAAGCACAGGTAGCGGGGCGTCCAGTGCGGCTGGTACTTGGCGTTGGACAGGTACAGCGACTCCAACTGCCACCAGCGGGAGAAGAACAGCAGGGTACGCCGCCACAGCCGGATCACCGGGCCGGCACCGATCCGGGCACCCTGCTCGAAGACCGACCGGAACACGGCGAAGTTCAACGACACCCGCTCGACGCCCAGCCGGGGGGCCGCACCGAGCAGCGCGGCCACCATGAACTCGGTGACCCCGTTGTCGGCGGTGCGGTCCCGACGCATCAGGTCCAGCGACAACCCGTCGGCGCCCCACGGGCTCAGCGACAGCAGCGCCCGCACCCGGCCGGTGCCGTCCCGGGCCTCGACCAGCACACAGTCGCCGTCGGCCGGGTCGCCGAGCCGGCCCAGCGCCATCGAGAAGCCGCGCTCGTGCTCGGTGTCCCGCCAGCGGGTGGCCAGCGCGGCGAGGTCGGCCAGCTCGTCCGGCGGGATCTCGGCGTGCCGACGGACCAGCGCGGTGTGCCCGGCCCGCTCGACCCGGTGCACCGCCTGCCGGACCGGACGCATGTCCCGCCCGCCCAGGTCGAACTCCCGGGCCAGCAGGATCGCCTCGTCGCCCAGTTGCAGCACCTTCAACCCGTGCCTGTGGTAGGCCCGCGCGCCGACCTCGCTGGCCCCCATCACCGCCGGGGTCCAGGCGTACTCCCGGGCCTGCTCCAGCCAGGCGGTGATGGCCGGCCCCCACGCCTCCGGATCGCCGACCGGGTCGCCGCTGGCCAGGCTCACCCCGTTGACCACCCGGTAGGTCAGCGCCGCCTTGCCGCTGGCCGAGAAGATCGCCGCCTTGTCGCGCCGGGTGGCGAAGTAGCCGAGCGAGTCCCGCTCGCCGTAGCGGGCCAGCAGCTCCCGGATCCGCTGCTCCTCGTCGGGGTGCAGCACGGCGGCGGCGCGCTGCGAGCGCAGCAGGGTGAACAGGCCGGCGAGGAAGGCGACCGCGCCCATCCCGCCGAGCAGCAGGTTGACCCAGCCGGGGGCCTGACCGTGCCGGGTGACGTCCAGGGTGATCGCCCCGCCGAAGACCTTCTCGATGGCGTACCCGAGCCGGTCCAGCCAACTGCGCAGGCTGCCGGGCACGGCGGTGAGCAGCAGGTAGCCGAGCCCGACGGCGCCCGCGGCGAGGCCGAAGAACACCCCCAGGGCGCGGCGGGTGCTGCCGCTGCGGACCCGGGCGTAGAACTCCCGCCGGGCGGCCAGCAGCAGGGCCAGCGCGGCGGCGGCGAAGCCGATGCCCACCCAGACGCCCACGGTGTCGATCAGGTCGAAGATCCGCCGCCCGGCGTCGTCGGTGAGCCGGTCCGCGCCGACGGTCACCAGCAGCAGACCGGCCAGCGCGCCGACGACCAGGCTGAGGGTGAAGTAGACGACGAGCACCCAGTACGCCAGCCGTTTACGCCGCAGCACCGCCGCGGCGAGGGTGCCCAGGAACACCGCGTACGCCAGGTTGGCGGGGGCAGGCACCAGCAGCGTGTCGATGGTGGTCCGCACCGGCTGGAACTCGGCGTTGGCCGCACTGCTCACCGCCGCCAGCGCGCAGATCGCGGCGATGAACCACAGCAGCGCCGCGAACATCCGGGGCACCTGCCGCCGCCAGTCCGGCGCGGACGGCCGGGCGGGGTGGCCCGGGCGGCCGGTGTGGCCGGGGTGGACCGGCGGGGCCGCGACCTGGGACACCGTCGTCGGGGTCACCTGACCTCCCTCACGTCGCCGGCCCCGGCCCACCCGGTCGGGGCGGGGGTGCGCCACGGCACCGGTCGGCGGACCGGGTCATGGTAAGCATCCGGCGCGATGGCCCGCCGTGTCGCGTTTTCCCCGCCGGACACTCTGGGTAATGGGCCGGGCGACACCGCGGCGAAACCCGCCGCGACCCGACGGGACGGACGGTGATGGGCGATGACCAGTGGGGTGGCGGCCGGGGCGACGGCTCCGGAGCAGACCGGGGTCGACCGGCTCACGGTGGGCGTGGAGGAGGAGTTCCTCCTGGTCGACCCGCACACCGGTGCCGCGGTGCCCGCCATCGACCTGGTCATGGCGCAGGTGCCGGCCGAGCTGCGCGGGCAGGTGGAGCGGGAGTTCCAGACCAGCCAGATCGAGATCGGCAGCCCGCCCGGGTTGGAGCTGAGCTCGATCCGGCACTCGCTGGGCGTGCTGCGCGCCGCGCTGGCCGACGCCGCCGAGCGGGCCGGCGTACGGGTGCTGGCCATCGGGACCGGTCCGGTGGCGGGGCCGGTGCCGCCGGTGGTGGACAAGCCCCGCTTCGACCGGATGATCGAGCGGTTCCGGCTGCTGGTGCCCGGCCCCGGCAACAACGGCATGCACGTACACGTGGGTGTTCCCGATCCGGACACCGGGGTGCAGGTGCTCAACCACATCCGGCCGTGGCTGCCGGTGCTGCACGCGATGACCACCAACTCGCCGTTCTCCGAGGGCGTCGACACCGGCTACGCGAGCTGGCGCTCCGTCGAGTGGGAGCGCTGGCCTTCGGTGGCGCCCACCCCCTACCTGGAGTCGTCCGAGCACTACGAGCGGCTGATCCGGCAGTTGATCGCCAGCGGGGTGATGCTCGACGAGGGGATGCTCTACTGGTACGCCCGGCTGTCGGCGAAGTACCCGACCGTGGAGGTCCGCATCGGTGACGTCTGCCCCTCGGTGGACGACGCGGTGCTGGTGGCGGGGCTGGTCCGGGCGCTGGTCGCCACCGCCATGGACGACGTGGCGGCGGGCCGCCCGGCGGTGAACACCGACCATCACATGCTGGTCGCCGCGCACTGGCGGGCCGCCCACGACGGGTTGGAGGGCGACGGCGTCGACCTGGCCAACGGTGAGCTGCGCCCGGCCTGGGAGCTGGTGGACCGGCTGGTCGAGCGGGTCCGTCCGGCGCTGGAGGCGCACGACGACCTGGCCGAGGTGACCGAACTGCTGGCCGGGTTGCGTCGGCACGGCACCGGGGCCGCCCGGCAGCGGGCCGTGTTCGCCCGGTCGGGTCGGTTGGAGGACGTGGTCGCCGAGGTCGCCCGGCAGACCCGTGGCTGACCATCGTGCCGCTGGCCGGCCCGTCGCTGGTCGGCCCGTCGGCAGGTGGTCCGGGGGCGGCCGTCGTGCCGCTGACCGGCCCGTGCTCGGCCGGCGCGTGGAAGACTGGGCATCGTGGCAGAGCGGCTGATCGTCGTCGGTGGGGACGCCGCCGGGATGGCGGCGGCCTCCCAGGCCCGCCGCCGCCGGGGCAGCGACGACCTGGAGATCGTGGCGTTCGAGCGGGGACACTTCACGTCGTACTCGGCGTGCGGCATCCCGTACTGGATCAGTGGCCTGGTCGAGGAGCGGGACGCGTTGATCGCCCGCGACCCGGCCACCTTCCGCGACGACTTCGCCATCGACGTGCGGCTGCGTACCGAGGTCACCGGCATCGACCTCGACCGTCGGGAGGTCACCGCCCGCCGGCTCGACGACGGCGGCGAGGTCCACGAACGGTTCGACACCCTGGTGTACGCCACCGGCGCGGTCCCCAACCTGCCCGACTGGGCGACCGAAGACGTCGACGGCATCTTCGGCATCCAGACCCTCGACGACGCGGCGGGGTTACGTGCCTGGCTGGACGGCACCCCGGCACCCCGCCGCGCGGTGGTCGTCGGCGGCGGTTACATCGGGGTGGAGATGGCCGAGGCGCTGATCCAGCGCGGGCTCACCGTCACCCTGGTCGAACGGGCCGAGCAGCCGATGGCCACCGTCGACGAGGACATGGCCGGCCTGGTCGCCAGGGCAATGCGCGAGCTGGGCATCGAGATCCGTACCGGCGTCACGGTGAGCGGGGTCGAGCAGCGCGACGGCCGGGTGTCCGCGGTGGTCACCTCCGCCGGCCCGGTGCCGGCCGACGTCGTGGTCCTCGGCCTGGGCGTACGCCCCAACACCGCGCTCGCCGCCGCCGCCGGCTTCCCCCTCGGCCAGTCCGGCGGGGTACGGGTGGACCGCCGGATGCGGGTGACCGGGGTGCCCGGCGTCTGGGCGGCAGGCGACTGCGTGGAGACCCTGCACCGGGTCACCGGCACGTCGGTGCACATCCCGCTCGGCACCCACGCCAACAAGCAGGGCCGGGTCGCCGGGATCAACATCGGCGGCGGGTACGCCACCTTCCCCGGCGTGATCGGCACCGCCGTGACGAAGGTCTGCGACCTGGAGGTGGGGCGTACCGGGCTGCGGGAACGGGACGCCGCGGCGGCCGGGTTCGAGTTCGTCTCGGTGATCGCCGAGTCGACCAACCGGGCCGGTTACTACCCGGGGGCCCAGCCGATGACGGTGAAGCTGATCGCCGAGCGGCCCACCGGGCGGCTGCTCGGCGCGCAGATCGTCGGTCGTTCCGAGGCGGCGAAGCGGATCGACGCGCTGGCCGTGGCGTTGTGGAACGAGATGACTGTGGACGAGATGACCGCCCTCGATCTCGGCTACGCCCCGCCGTACGCCCCGGTCTGGGACCCGGTGCTGATCGCCGCCCGCAAGGCCGTCGACGCCCTCGACCGCTGACCTGCCATCCCCCCGCCCACCGTCTCTGCGCTGCACCCCCGCCCGGCCCGCAGTCTTCCCCGCGCCACACCATCGCGGCCTACCACCCCGCACGCCGGCACCACCCCGCACGCTCGCACCACCCCCACGCCGGCACCGGCCCGCACGGCGACGCCCGCGTTGCTGCCGTCGTGCTGTTGCCTTTGTGGAGAGTTGTTGTCGCTATAGCCAGTCGCCAGTTCAGCAACAACACTCCACGATCGCCACAATGGGCGGGTGGAGGTTCCGGCGGGGTTGTCGTGGGTGCGGCAGCAACCCGACGGGCGGGAGTGGCTGGCGGTGCTGCCCCGGTGGCGGGACGAGTGCGCGCAGCAGTGGTCGCTGCGGCTCGGCAGGCCCTTCCCCTACGCGTTCGCCTCGCTGGCGATGCCGGCCGAGCTGCCCGACGGCACTTCGGCGGTGCTGAAGTTGCAGTACCCGGACCCGGACAGCCGGCACGAGGCCGACGCGCTGGCGCACTGGGACGGCGAGGCGGCGGTCCGGCTTCTCGCTCACGACCCGCAGCGACGGGCGCTGCTGGTGGAGCGGTGCCGACCCGGCTCACCCCTGCACGAACTCCCTTCCGACGAGGCGGTGGACGTGGTCGCCGCGCTGCTGCCCCGGCTGTGGCGGCGGCCGGCCGGGCCGTTCATCCCGCTCGCCGAGGAGGCCACCGGCTGGCGGCACCGGCTGCCCGAGAAGTGGGAACGGGCCGGCCGGCCGTACGAGCGGCGACTCGTCGATGCGGCCCTCGACCGGCTCGACGGGCTGGCCGGCAGCCAGGGCGAGCAGGTGCTCGTCAACCAGGATCTGCACGCCGGCAACGTGCTGCGGGCGACCCGCGAACCGTGGCTGGTGATCGACCCCAAGCCGTTGCTGGGCGAGCGGGAGTTCGCAGTGGTGCCGATCGTGCGCGGCGTCGAGCTGGGGCACTCCCCCGGGGCGGTACGGCGGCGGCTGGACCGGATCACGGGCGCGCTCGGGCTGGACCGGGAGCGGGTGGCCGGCTGGACGATCGCGCACTGCCTCGCCTGGAGCCTGGACGGCGACACGGTCTTCACCAACCAGGTGGAGGTGGCCCGCTGGCTGCTCGACGGCCACTGAACCCGGCACCCCCGGCGACGCGGCTCAGGGTTGGCAGGTGGGGCACCAGTAGAGGTTGCGGCCGGCCAGCCCACCCCGGCTGATCGGGCTGCCGCAGACGTGGCAGGGGGCACCGGGGCGGCGGTAGACGTACACCTCGCCGCCGTGCCGGTCGACGCGCGCCGGGCGGCCCATCGCCTCGGGTAGGTGGGCGTCGCGGACGGTGTCGATCCGGCCGCGCGCCACCGCCAGCGTCATCAACTCCACCAGGTCGGCCCAGAGCGCCGCCCAGCAGGCCGCTGTGAGCTGCCGGCCGGGCAACGTCGGCCGCAGACCGGCCCGGAACAGCGCCTCGGTCACGAAGATCAGCCCGGTGCCCGCGACCACCGACTGGTCCAGCAGCAGCGCGGCGAGCGGGGTGGGGCTGCGCCGGATCCGGGCGTACCCGTGGTCGGGGTCGGCGTCGGCGCGCAACGGGTCCGGGCCGAGCCGGCCGCGCAGCGCCGCCACCTCGGGCGGGGTCAGCAGCTCGCAGGCGGTGGGTCCGCGCAGGTCGAGCCAGTGCCGGTCGCTGGCCAGCCGCAACCGGACCTGCCCCACCGGTACGGGCGGCTCACCGTCCCCGTCGGTGAACTTGCCGTACAGGCCGAGGTGGACGTGCAGGGTCCGCTCGTCGGCGTAGTGGTGCAGCAGATGCTTGCCGTACGCCTCGGTGTCGTCGAGGACGGTGCCGGAGAGCCGGGCGGCGCCCTCGGCGAACCGGCCCTGCGGGCTGCTGGCGGTGACCTTGTCGCCGGCGAACAGCTCGGCGTGCCGGGCCGCGAGGCGGTGGATGGTGTGTCCCTCTGGCACGGGTGCCAAGGGTAGTCAGGCGGCCGGGGCCCCACCGACGCCGGTGCCACGGCCTGCCGATCGGAGTGTGGTCGATCGACGGGTGGGGTACGTACCTGTAGTTCCCGCGTGGCGGCCACCGACCTTCCGAGGGCTGCACGCATCGACAAGGAGGTGTGGTGGTGAACGTTCCTTCTCTCCTGCGTCGCCGTACGGCGCAGGACAGCAACGGTGACGGGGTGGTCGACGCGCGCGACGGGCAGCCGGTGGTGACCGACCGGGACGCCGACCGGGCGACGTACCGCAGCGGGTCGCTGGCCACCGACGGCGAGCGCGACGCCGACGCGGCGCGACGCACCGCCGAACGCGACGCCGACGCGGCCGGGGTCGGCGGCCGACCGACCGGCGAACGCACCATGGACGCCGGGCCTGACGCCGACGCCGAGCGGCGCGCGGCGGAGCGCGGCGCGTTGGCGCGGGCGGCGACCGCCCGCAGCGCCGTCGACGGCACGCGGAGCGCCGCTGCCGCGCGGCCCTCGACCGTCGACGACGAGCCGCGCACGCCGACCGACCCGATCCGAGTCGCCGACGCCGGCCCGGTCCGCACCGCACCGCGCCCGGTGGACGCCGACCGCCCGACCGCCCGGGACCGGACGACGGCCGTCGACCCGACGATGCCCACCGCCGGCGTCGCCACCCGCCCCGCCGACCGGGACCGGGTCGACGCCGACGGGGCCCGCCCGGAGGCGGCTGTGGTGGCCGGTCCGAAGCCGCGGGCCAGCCTGCTCGCCACGCTCGGCCTGATCGTCTCGGTGGTGGGTGCGGCGTTCGTGCTCACCGGCACCCTCGCCGGGTACGGCATCGCGCTCGGCGCGTTCGGCGCGGTCTGCTCGGTGCTGGGCCTGATCGCGACCCGGCGTCGGCACGTGGCCGGCACCACGGACGCGCTGATCGGCGTGCTGGTCGGTCTGGCCGCGGTGGTGCTGGGCGTGGTCGCGTTCACCGGTCAGTTCGACTGGCCGACCACGGACGGCGACTGGGTGGCCCGGCTCCGCGAGTGGCTTGACTCACAGTTTGCGGACCGGTTCTGACGGGCACATATGACCCCGCCGGCGGTTCGCCGGCAACGCTGGACCAGCCGGTTCGCCGGCTTCGCCCGATCAGCTCTGGTGGTTCACCAGCCGGGCACCCATATCGTTCGGTGGCAGCGGTTCGCCGTCACCGATGCGCACAGGGGCCGTCACCTCCGCCGAGGTGACGGCCCCTTCGCGTTGCGCTGCCACGCAACGGATCGCCGCCCCATCCCCAGCACACGCAATGAACTGCTGCCGTACGCAAGTCTCGGCGGTGGTTGTCGTGGCCCCCGGCCGCATACCGTTGACCCACGGCGCCAGCCCGTGGGCCACGGAGGCCGGGCGCGCCCGACCCCGGGAGCCAGGACAATGACGATGGACCCCACCAGCCAGCGCTTCCTGATGTGCCGGCCGACGTACTTCGCCGTCGACTACGCCATCAACCCGTGGATGGACCCGACCGCGCCGGTCGACACCGCGCTGGCGATCCGGCAGTGGGAGCAGCTCCGCCGCACCTACCTCGATCTCGGCCACACCGTCGAGCTGATCGACCCGGTCGCCGGTCTGCCGGACATGGTCTTCGCCGCCAACGGCGGCACGGTGCTCGACGACCGGGCGATGGCGGTGCAGTTCCGCGACCCGCAGCGCGCCGACGAGGCCCCCGCCTACCGGGCCTGGTTCGAGGCCGCCGGCTTCGAGGTGTACGACCCGAAGCACGTCAACGAGGGCGAGGGCGACGTCCTGCTGGTCGGCGACCACCTGCTCGCCGGCACCGGGTTCCGCACCGCGCACGCCGCGCACGCCCAGTTGCAGGAGGTCTTCGGCTACCCGGTGATCACCATGCAGCTTGTCGACCCGCGCTTCTACCACCTGGACACCGCGCTTACCGTGCTCGACGAGCGGACCGTGGCGTACCTGCCCGAGGCGTTCTCCCCCGGCAGCCGCGCGGTGCTGCGTCGGCTCTTCCCGGACGCGGTCCACGCCACCATGGCCGACGCCGGGGTGCTGGGCCTCAACGCGGTGAGCGACGGCCGGCACGTGGTGCTGCCCGCGCAGGCCACCGGGCTGGCCGCGCAGCTGCGCGACCGGGGTTACCAGACCATCGGGGTCGACCTGTCCGAGCTGCGCAAGGCCGGCGGCGGACCGAAGTGCTGCACGTTGCGACTCCGTCAGGGAAAGGCGAGCCAGTGATCGACGACATGCTGCGGACCCCGTCCGCCGTCCGGGACGCGGAGCGGTACACCGCGCACAACTACCACCCGCTGCCGGTGGTGATCTCGTCGGCCGAGGGGGCCTGGCTCACCGACGTGGACGGCCGCCGCTACCTGGACTGCCTGGCCGGCTACTCGGCGCTGAACTTCGGCCACCGGCATCCCACCCTGATCCGGGCCGCCCACGAGCAGCTCGACCGGCTCACCCTGACCAGTCGGGCGTTCGTCCACGACCAGTTCGCCGACTTCTGCCGGGAGCTGGCCGCACTCTGCGGCAAGGACCTGGTGCTGCCGATGAACACCGGCGCCGAGGCGGTGGAGACCGGCATCAAGGTCGCCCGTAAGTGGGGCTACCAGGTCAAGGGGGTCGCCCCGGGGCAGGCCAACATCATCGTGGCCGACGGCAACTTCCACGGCCGGACCACCACCATCGTCAGTTTCTCCACCGACGAAGACGCCCGCGCCGACTTCGGGCCGTACACCCCGGGGTTCACCGTGGTGCCCTACGGCGACCTGGCGGCGCTGGAGGCGGCGATCGACGAGAACACTGTGGCGGTGCTGCTGGAGCCGATCCAGGGCGAGCAGGGCGTCGTACTGCCGCCGGAGGGTTACCTGCCGGGCGTACGCCGGGTCTGCACCGAGCGGAACGTGCTGTTCGTGGCCGACGAGATCCAGTCCGGCCTGGGCCGCACCGGGCGCACCTTCGCCTGTGAGCACGAGGGCGTCGTACCTGACCTGTACCTGTTGGGCAAGGCGCTCGGCGGTGGCATCGTGCCGGTCTCCGCGGTGGCCGCGAACGCCGGCGTGCTCGGGGTGCTCAAGCCGGGCCAGCACGGCTCGACCTTCGGGGGCAACCCGCTGGCCTGCGCGGTCGCCACCGAGGTGGTCCGGCTGCTGGCCACCGGTGAGTTCCAACGCCGCTCCGCCGAGCTGGGCGAACGGCTGCGGTCCGGGCTGGAAGGGCTGCTCGGCAAGGGGCTGGTGGCGGTGCGGGTGCGCGGGCTGTGGGCCGGCGTGGACATCGACCCGGCGCTGATGACCGGTCGGCAGGCCTGCGAGCGGCTGATGGAGCGGGGTGTGCTGGCCAAGGACACCCACGGCTCCACCATCCGGCTGGCCCCGCCGTTGGTGATCACCTCCGACGAGATCGACCACGCGGTGGCGCAGCTCGCCGCCGTGCTGGCCGGCTGACCTCCGTACCACGGGAGAGGCGCCGGGACCGCTATGGTCCCGGCGCCTTCGTGCCGGTGCGTCAGGCCCGCCGGGGTCAGCCCTCGCGCAGCGGTCGCCCCACCTCGTGCAGGTGCGCCAGCCCCTGCCGGTACGAGTCGATCAGCCCGGTCTCCGTGTACGAGATGCCCTGCTCGGCGCAGTACGCCTTGACCAGCGGCTGGGCCCGGCGCAGGTTACCCCGGGGCATGTTCGGGAACAGGTGGTGCTCGATCTGGTAGTTCAGGCCGCCCAGCGCCTGGTCGACGAACCAGCCGCCGGACACGTTGCGCGAGGTGAGCACCTGCTTGCGCAGGTAGTCGAGGTCGTCCTCGTCGGTGGGCATCAGCATGCCCTTGTGGTTGGGGGCGAAGGCGCACCCCATGTAGAGGCCCCAGAGCCCCTGGTGGACGACGGCGAAGAGCAGCGCCTTCACCGGAGACATCACCGCGAGCAGCAGGCCGACGTAGCCGACGGTGTGCAGCACGAGCAGCAGCGCCTCCACGACCCGGTGCCGCATCGGCACCCGCCACCGGCCGTCCGACTCCCGGCCGGTCAGAGCCTGGATGCTCGCCACGTGCAGCGCCAGCCCCTCCAGCAGGAGCAGCGGGAAGAACAGCCACGCCTGCCGGCGGGCCATCCGCCGGCCCAGGCCCCGGGTCGCCATCGCCTGCTCGTGCGTCCAGACCAGCGCGCCCGCGCCGACGTCGGGATCGTCGTCGGTGTGGTTGGGGTTGGCGTGGTGCCGGTTGTGCTTGTCCACCCACCAGCCGTAGCTGAGCCCCACGGCGAGATTGCCGGCGATCAGGCCGGCCGCCTCGCTGGGCCCGCGCCGGCGGAACATCTGCCGGTGCCCGGCGTCGTGCCCGAGGAACGCCACCTGGGTGGTGGCCACCGCCATCACGACCGCCAGCGGCAGCTGCCACCAGGAATCGCCGACCACCCCTACCAACACCCAACCGGCCAGGAAGGCGCCCAGGGTTCCGACGATGCGGACCGCGTACCGGCCGGGCCGCCGGCTCAGCAGTCCCGCCTCGGCAACCTGGCGGGACAGGCGCGCATAGTCGCTGCCCCGCCGGGCGGTCGACGCTGCCAACGTCGATGAACTCATGTGATGTCGCCCTCCGGTGTCGCGGGTCGCACGTGATGTGCGACCCTCCGTCACAATCCTGGCGGTATTGGTAGCGCGGGGCAATCCTGCAATACCCCGAGTCGGGGGTGGGGTTACCCCTACCGGACCCGCGCCACCGGGACATCGCCGGTCGGAGGCGGGACGGCGGGCGTCGGAACATGGTCCCGATGCCCACCGTCTGGCACCGCCCGCAGCGGTGGCCGGTTCAGTTGCGGGGCAGCCGCATCGCCATGGTGGGAGCCTCGGCCATCACCGACGTCGGGGTGAACGCCGCACCGGTGGGCAGCTCCCGGGCCCGACCGATCTGCACCCCGGGATACAGCTCCACCATGTCCGCGCCGCCGAGCACCCGGGACTGCTTCGGGGCCAGCACGACGCGCTCCGACTCGGTCATCGACCCGTTCGGCCGGATGCCGGAGCCGTTGGTGCTGACGTCGGTGACGATCACCTCGCCGACCCGCAGCTCGAACCGGACGTGACCCCGGCTGATCCACCGACGTGCCTCGTCGTTGAGCCACTGGCCGAGCATCACGCCGCCGGGCTCCTCCGGTGCCCGGCCGACCGTCACCGGTTGCTCCTCGGTGAGCACGAAACGACGGCGGATCAGACCGCCGATCCGGATCGCCAGCACCTCGCTGCGCGGGCGCGGCCCGGCGTCGGAGAGCCGGGTGCCGTGCCGGGGACAGGTCGGCACGCCCTGCCGCAGGGCCGGCGGCGGCTGACCGGCCGGCGCGCGGTCCACCCGGGCCAGATCGGCGAACGCCCCGCCACCACCACCCCCGCCGAACAACGCGCAGCCCGACTCGGGGCAACGCCACTGCCGGGCCAGCAGCTGCCCACCGACCGGGGAGCGGTCACCCTCGACCGGGCTGTGCCCACCACCGACGTGCGCGACGAAGACCGGGCCACCCGCGCCGGGCACCGGGGCGACCACCCGCCCCGGCTGCTCCACCAACCACGGGAACCGGCCGCGCAGGCCGTCGAGCCGAACCCGGCTGACCACCGGCAGCCCGAGCAGGTCGGCCACCTCCAGCATCCGGTCGCCCGGATTGTCGAGCACCTCGACCAGGCCGTCGTCGGCCCACCGGCGCACCACCATCCGCTCGTTGGAGGTGAGGTCGGCGTCGGAGAGCAACGCCCGGTGCACGATCGCGTAGACCGGGACACTGTCCTCCTCCAGCTCGCGGGACAGGGCGTCGATCACCATGCCGAGCCGCAGCAGGCTGGCCGGACGGCCGCCGTCGAGGTCCTGGTAGCGGATCACCTCGGCCAGGTCCAGTACGGCTCGGGCCAGGGACGGGTCGGTGCAGACCCGCCCCTCGATCGCGTCGAGCACCTTGCTGATCTCGAATCTCATCGCGCGCTCCGGAGGATCTCGTCGCTCTGCCGGGCTGCCACCGCCGGCCCGACCAGCACCTGGGCGCCGGCTCGACAGTGGGCAGGCGCTGCCATGGGACGACCCTACCGGTGGCCGGGTCAACCCATCCGGCCCACCGCCGCCCGCAGCCGGGTCACGTCACGCCGCCGCCGCTCGTAGGTGGCGGCGAGGGTGATCAGTGTCAGCCCGCCGACGGCCAGGTAGATCCAGCGGGGCAGCAGGTCCCAACCCCGGACCAGCTCGTGCAGCGCGAGCAGGACGAGGCTGCCACCGCCGAGCACCACCGGCGCCTGCCAGCGCCGGGTCGCCCCGACCAGCACCACGCCCAGTGCGGCGGCACCGAGCAGCAGCCGCCGCACCGGCTGCGGGTCCGCAGCCACCAGCACCGAGACCAGGCTGGGCAGCAACCCGGCGGCGAGCCCGGGACCGAGGGCCAGCCAGCTGGTCAACCCCGGCCGGGTGCGCAGCGCCAGCAGGCCGGCCACCAGGGTCAACCCGGCCGCCGGCAGGGTGTACGCCTCCAGCAGCACCACCTCGCCACTGATCAGCAGCAGCCACGCCCCGAGCAGCTCGCTGCCGCCGGCCACCACTGCGAAGACCCACCGTCTGCCGGCCGGCCGGCCCGGGTACAGCACCCGCAGCGCGGCGGCGGCCCCCCAGAGAACGCAGATCACCGCGGCGTGCCGGATCGCGCCGACGGTGAGCAGCAGGGCGAGCACGGCCACCGCCTGCGCCGCCGCCTCCAGCGCCCGTACGGTGAGCGGCCCGCGCCGGGCCAGCAGGGGCGTGCCGAGGAGCACCGCCACCGCCACCCCGAGCACCGGGAAGCCGGCCGTCCGGGTGGGCAGACCGGCCGCCAGCGGAGCGGTGAGCGCGAAACAGGTGGCCGCCGCGACCGTGGTCAGGCAGCCGAGCAGCCGTACCCCGGCCCACCTGCCTACCGCACCGACCACCGCCGCCGTGACCACCAGCAGGGCCAGCCCGGCCAGGGTGCCGGCCCGGGTGGCGAGCAGCCCGACCAGACCGGCGCCCGTCCACAGCAGACCGACCGGGGTGGTCACCGGGACGCCCGTGCCGGCGAGCGCGGCGATCAGCAGGGCGGCGACGCCGACGAGCAGCACCGCCGCCGGCACCACCGGCCAGGGGACGGGACCGGCGAGCAGCAGCACGGGCAGCGCCGCCGCCCCGAACGGCAGCGCGGCGACGACCGGACCGGACCGGCCGCCGGTGTGCCGGTGAGCGATCAGCGCGGCAGCGAGGGCGAGGGTCAGCAGCGCCACCCCGACCACCGCCGCACCGGGCGGCCCGTCTCCGGTCGGCGCCCCAGACCAGGGCCGGACCGGCCCACCGTACGGGGCGAACAGTGCGGTCAGGGCCACCGGAGCGGAGGCGACCAGGGCGCACCCGGCCAGCCCTACGCCGACCACCCGGCCCGGTGTCACCGGATCGGTACGCCGGTCGGCCAGCACCAGCGCGACAAGCGCCAGCGCGGCGTAGAGCGCCGCCGACTCGCCACCCGGTACGACGGCCGGCGTGACCACGGCGGCGAGCGCCACGGCAAGCGCGGTGCCGGCGTACCCGTCGAGGGCGGGGCGGCGGCGACGCAGCGCGAGGAGCGGGACCATCAGCAGCACGGCGGCGGCGAACCCGGCCCGCAGCTGCCACCACGGCGGCGAACCCGCGGCCCGCAGCGCGACTGCCGCGCCGGCCGGCACGGTGAGCAGCGCGACAGTCAGCGCTACCCCGGCGACCCGGCCCGCGACGGCGTTCACCGGGCGGCCGGGCAGCGCCACCGCCAGCCCGACGGCCAGCACCACCCCGAGCGCCACCAGCAGCCCCACCGGGTCGGCCGACGCCACCAGCAGCCCGTGCCCGAGCAGCACGGCGGCACCCCCGGCACCGACCAGCACGGTCGGCGTACGACGGGCCCGCAGCACCGCGACCGGCAGCAGCGCCGCGCCGACGACCAGGTCGACCGCGAGGGTGGCCGGCCACGGGGTGACAGTCACCGCCGGCAGCGCTGCGGCGGTGACCACCGCCCCCAGCAGTACGGTCACCGGACGGGCCGCCCTCGGCAGCAGCAGTACGCCGGCACCGACGGTGAACAGCACGGCGAGCGGGAGCTGCCAGCCCCAGGACAGGTCGGGTCCGGCTGCGGCGCCCCGCCACGCGGGCAGTGACCGGTCCACCGCGAGCGCCGCGACCGCCCCGCTGGCGAGCAGGCCGACCTGGGCCGCCCCGCCCGCGACGAGCAACGCGCCGACCCGGGGGCCGATCCGGTGCCGCTGCGGCAGCAGCCGGACGGCACCGGCCAGACCGGCCGCCACCAGGCCGACGGCGAGCAGCAGGAAACCGGCCCGCAGCTCGGCTACCGGCCGCAGCAACGCGGCGGCCACCAACGGCACCAGCAGCCCGGCGGTGAGCTGCCGGAACACCCGGGCACCGGCGGCCCGGGCCGCGCCGGCCAGCACCACCCCGACCAGCAGCAGCGGCAGGCCGGCGAGCAGCGGCTGGCCGGCGGCCCGGCCCAGGGCCAGCGGCACCAGGGCGCAACTTGCGGCGACCGTCACCGCGGCACCGAAGCCGAGCCAGCCGAACACCCGGCCGGCGAGCACGGCGGCCGAGCCGGCCAACGCCTCCCCGGCGCGTGGGGTGGTGGTGCCCGCCCCCCCGGCGGGCACCACCACCGCTCCCTCTGGCCCCGGAGCGGCCGGACCCGACCCTGGCGGCAGCGCTCCGGCCGGCACCGGAGCGGCGGGATTCGGCCCACCCGGCACCGGGCCGGTCGTGCCGGTGGCCGCCGGGGCGGCCGGAGCCGGCGACCGGCGGCGCAGCGCGACCACCACCGCGAGGTCGAGCAGTGCCACCCCGAGGAAGACCAGCGTCCAGCCGGTGGCCCCGGGTCGGGACTGCGCCGCCGCCAGCGGCAGCACCGGCTGGACCACGAGCAGCGCCGCGAACCACGGCACGGTGAGCCGACTGAGCAGGGCGTATCCGGTGGCGACCGCCGCGCTGACCCCGCCGACCAGGGCGGCGTACCGGGTGCCCGGCCAGTCGGCGGTGCCGAGCAGGTTCACCGACCAGGCGGCGTACCCGTCGAGGACCACAAGCAGCAGCCCCACCGCGGCGAACGTCTCGGCGGTGCCGCGCAGTCCACGCCACCTCGCCACCAGCGGCACCGCCAGGGCGAGCGCGGTGAACGCGGCCAGGATCAGCGCCCGGCCGGCCACCCCCACCGTCGCCCAGGCGACCGCGGTGAAGACCACCGCCGCCGTGCCGAGCAGCAGGCCGCCGAGGACGAACAGCAGCCACTGGATCGTCCGCGTCGAGGTCTCCGGACGACCCGGCGCCGACGGGTTCCCGGACCCGGCCGGCGGCACCTGCCCACCGGGCGCGACGACGCCGCCCCGGGGCACCGGCACCACCGGGCGGCCGGCCGGTGCGGCCGGGCGCGCGCCCGGCGCGGGCGGGTGGACGGCTTGGGCGGGCGGGCGGACAGCCTGTGCGGGCGCGACCGGATGCGCGGCCGTCAGGGCCGGAGGGGCAGCCGCGCCGACCGGCGTCGGCGCGGGGATCTCGCGGCGGATCCGGGCCGCCAGCTCCGCCCGTTGGCGCTGCGCCGCGAGCAGTCGCGCGCCGACCCCCTGGTACGCCTCCCGGGCCCGTTCGACCTCCCGGCCGAGGGTGACGATCTCCCGGTCCAGCCGGACCACCTCAGCGGCGGGCGGGTACGGCCCGAGCCCGCAGCGGACACACCCCCGGGTCAGCTCGGCGGGCGCACCACAGCGGGGGCAGGGGTAACCGGTGTTCTCCACCCGGCCATCCTGCCGGGGGGCGGCGATCGCAGGCCAGAGTGCCCGTACCTACGTACGGGTGGTCTCGTGCACCCAGACGGCGTACGCCGGGTCGCCGCTCTCCACCCGGGTGACCAGGATCTCGGGCACCTCGTACGGATGGTTGGCCCGGATCTGGCCGACCAGCGCCGTGGCCCGGTCGGGCGCGGTCTTGAACTGCACCGACCACTCGGTGCTGGTCTCCACCCCGGCCCGCCACCAGTACGTACTGTCGACCTGGCCGCCGACCTGGGCGCAGGCGGCCAGTCGCCCGGCCACCGCGGCAGCCGCCATCAGGTCCGCGACGGACCGCGAGTCCACCACTGTCGTCACCACGCAGATCTGGTCCACCTGCGCACCCTACGTGGGAACGAGGTCGAACCGGTCCACCGTCACGGTGCGTCTATCCGGTGGTCACGCCGTCCCGGTTGGCGGCGACCCATCTGTCGATCCGGGCCCACCAGTCGAAGAGCCAGTCGATCCGCTCCTGACGACCGGTCGGGACGTCCTCCGGAGGCACCGACCAGAACCGCATCACGATCCGTTTGTCCATCGGCAGTTCCCGCCAGACGTCGCCGACTGTCAGCATCCGGTCCAGGCCGGTGTGCGCCACGAAGATCACCCCGGCGTCCGGGGCGGCGTCCAGGGCGGCCAGCACCCCACCGGGCTGCGGGGCGAGCACGTGCTGCATCCGCTCGGCACGCGCCGCCATCCGTTCCAGGCCGAGCCCGCGCAGCTTGGCGATGGCCCGCAACCGCCGCCCCGGGGTGAAGTTGCCGCCCTCCGGAAAGATCACGAAGGCGTCGTCGTCGTCCAGGTCGGTGGCGAGGTGGCCGATCTGCCGGACCGCCGAATCACGGCCGTCACCGGGGGCGATGAAGCGGTTGGGCAACCGGTTGAGCAGGACGTCGATCGCCGGATCCCACTGGAGGGTCTCCTTGAGCACGATCCGGGGCTCCCGCCGGAACCAGTTGACCAGGGAGTGGATCAGGATGAACGAGTCACCCGGGCCGGCGTGCCGGCAGAGCACCAGCTCCGGCCGACCGGGAAGCGCGGTGTCGGGGTCGGTGCCGACCACGTCGATGCTCAACCGCAGCGTCCACCGGGCCTGCCAGAACAGGGCCTGGAGGAACCAACCGGCGAGCACGTAGTGGGCCCGCTGGAAGGCCGGTGAACGTTTCCACCGGCCGAATCCCGAGGCCAGCCAGAGCACGAAGAGGGCGACCAGCGCGGCAGCGTCCCAGAGCAGGTAGACGCAGCCGATCCAGAGCAGCCGCAGCGGACGCAGCCGGCCCGGCACGAACGGTGACACGGCCAGCGCGAGCAGCGCCCAGACCGGCACGGTGGTCACCACCGTGATCGCGAGCAGGATCACCGCGGGCGCGAACAGTAACCGGCGCACCCATCGTGGGGGTAGCGGCATCAGCGGTCCAGGGTCGCCAGGTAGGCCCGGGAGGCGGTGTAGGCGCGGCTGATCCGCCGCCCCACCGCCGCCATGTCCCGGTACGCCCACGGGCTGTCGTCGCGCGGCTCCAGCCCACCGGTCGGCAGCACGTGCACCGCCACCCCCTCGGGCAGCGCCGCCAACTCCCTGGCGAACCGGTGCCGGCGGGCGATCTCGAACGCGACCTGGGCGATCTCCCAGGGCCGTCGGGGTGGCGTCAACTCCCGCTCGATCCGACCCACCTGGAGGACGAAGATCTGCTTCGCGCCGACCGCCACCGCCTCGCCGATCGGGATCGAGTTGACGATCCCGCCGTCGATGTAGTGCTGACCGTCGATCTGGGCCGGGGGCAGCAGCCCCGGCACGGAGGCGGAGGCGAGCACCGCCGGCACCAGCGGTCCGGTGTGGAACCAGTGCTCGGCGGCCCGTTCGATGTTGGCCGCGCAGCAGCGGAACGGCACCTTCAGGTCGGCGAAGGTGGTCTCCGCCCCCAACTCGCCCTCCAACAGCTTGCGCAGCGGCCGGGGCGAGTGCAGGTGGGTACGGGCGGCGAACCGGCGCAGTTGCCGGGCCACCGAGTCGCCGTACACCTCGCTCGCCTCCGGCGAGGCCCAGAGCCGTACCAGCCGGTCGGTGACCGCCTCGGACGGGTCGGCGGCGACCAACGCGCCGTTGACCGCGCCGATCGAGGTGCCGAGCACGACGTCGGGGCGGATCCGGGCCCGGAACAGGGCGCGCAGCATGCCCACCTCGACCGCGCCGAGCACTCCCCCGCCGCCGAGCACGAACGCCACCGGACCGCCACTCATGCCGTTCATCCTGGCACGCCGCCGCCCGCAGCTGCGGCGCAGCCGCTGGCCACCGGCCCCGACCGCGGGTTCGTAGCGGTGGGAGAACGCACCACCGCCCACAGCGATCGGGCAATTGGACAACCGTTGACAGGGGGGACACATTCCCGCAACCTGACACCACCCCGACCCCAGGCAGGTGCGAACACTGATGGCAGCCCTGAACGCCGGTAGGTTGCTGGCCCGCAGGTACCGGCTCCTCGACAGGATCGGGGCCGGCGGGATGTCGGTGATCTGGCGGGCCCGCGACGAGGTGCTCGACCGGGTCGTCGCGGTCAAGGTGCTCGCGCCGTCGCTGGCCGCCGACGCCCGCTTCCGGGACATGGTCCGCGAGGAGGCGCGTTCCGCCGCCCAGCTCGTCCACCCGCACGTGACCGCGGTGCACGACTACGGCGAGGCGCTCGCCCCGGACGGCGAGATCACCTCGTTCGTGGTGATGGAGCTGCTCACCGGCGAGGAGTTGGAGCACCGGCTGACCGAGGGGGCGCTGCCCTGGCCGGAGGCGGTCGAGGTGGGCGCCCAGGTGGCCGAGGCGTTGGCGGCGGCGCACCGGCTGGGCATCGTGCACCGGGACATCACCCCGGCGAACGTGATGATGACCAGGGTCGGCGCCAAGGTGCTCGACTTCGGCATCGCCACCCAGATCGGCACCCCCGACGACGACGAGGACGGGGGCACCTTCGGTACCCCGGCGTACGTGGCCCCGGAGCGGCTGGACGGGGCGCCGGCCCAGCCGTCGACCGACGTCTACTCCCTGGGCGTGCTGCTCTACGAGACGCTGACCGGCCAACCGCCGTACCCGGCGGAGACCTGGGAACAGCTCGCCGCCGCGATCACCGACGAGACGCCGCCGACGCTGGACGGCGTCCCCGGGCTGCCACCGGTGGTGGTCGACGTCTGCCTGCGCTGCCTGGCCCGCGACCCGCACGAACGGCCGACCGCGCACCAGGTCGCCACCGCGCTGCGCGACCAGCTGCTGCCGGGCGACCCGCAGGCGGCCACCATGCTCGCCCCGACGGTCAGCCTGCCCGCCCTCGCCACCCCGCCCGCCACCCCCGGGGCCGCTACCACCGGCACGGGCGTCACCGCCACCGCCCGGGTCGCGGCGGCCGGCGTCGGTGCCGCCACGGCATCCGGCCCCGCAGCGGGCCCGGGCGGTGGCGCGGGGACCGGGAAGACCGGGGCCGGTACCGACGGCCGGACCGTAGGCACCGCCGCGCCACGTGCCGGCACGGCGGGCGCCAACGCGGTGGGGGGTCGGCTCGCCGGGAACGGCGGCCCAGGCAACGGCGGCGCCGGGAACGGTGGCGCGGTGAACGGGCCTCCCGAGCCGGAGCTGCCGCCGTCGCGCCGTCCGCTGGTGGCGGTGGGCGCGCTGGTCGTGTTCACAGTGGCGGCGGTCCTCCTGCTCGCTCCGCTCCTGGAGCCAGGGACCCACACCCCGCCGGTCGCCCGGCCGACGGAGGCACCGGTGACCGAGGTTCCGGTGACCGAGCCGCCGGCACCGCGCACCCAACCCCCGGCGGACCCCACGTCGACACCGGGCACCCGCCGGGCAACCGTCACGCCCACCCCGCCGCGCCCCCAGCCGAGCCCGGACGGTGGGCAGGGTGGCGGCGGGTTGACCGAGGCGGCCGACCGGATGCGCCGGTTGGTCGACGACGGGGTCCGTACCGGCGAGATCCGCGAGGACGTCGGCCTGGACCTGCGCAACGTGCTCGCCAACCTGACCCGGTCCGCCGCCGAGGGAAGCTCCGACGTGTCCGC